>JBBQQP010000033.1:0-16467 GCA_038215675.1 Chitinophagales bacterium
TCACCAGGGAGACGCCAACTTTAGAATCAAAACAAAAAATGGCGGCTTTTTAAAATATTATGGGTATTTAAGCTCCAATAATGTGGGTTTCCGTACCTCGGATATCGATTCAATCAGTTTGAAAAATGCCTTTTCGTTAGAGAATGTTAATACTTACCAAAATCTAAATTACAAGGATCGCATTGGCGGCGGTTGGAAAATAAACACTGGTATCAGCTTTAGCACCAACAAAGATGATATCAAAAATGAATTACAGGATGAGACCAACAAGAAAGTGACAAATTCAAACCAGCCGTTATATCAATTTAAAAACTTCTCATTAACAAATCTGGCTAATTACGCACAGGCTAGATTTGTATTGGAAAAGAGAATGAAGGGACTAAGCGCTATCCGGTTTGGATGTGATTATTTTTACAGCAACGAACAATCAACTTATACTCTCTACGACGGATCGAAATTCAGCGACAAAATCACTGATCATCTTTATGCTGGCTTTGCCGAAACTGATATCTATTTAACCAATAATCTGGCGGCGAAAGTTGGAACAAGGGCAGAACATTCCAACATTATCAATAAATGGAATATTGCTCCAAGGGTATCATTGGCTTATAAGCTGGCAGACAACAGCCAGGCATCTTTTGCCTATGGTATATTTTACCAAAACCCAGAACGAAGACTGCTTCCCGCTGCCACCGGTATAGACTATTCCAAAGCAACCCATTATATTTTTCAATACACCAGGCAGACAAAAGATTTTACGTTTAGAACGGAGTTATTCTTCAAAAAATACGATGATCTGTACAAAACGGGCCGTGGTAACAATGGGAATTTTTTAGCCGTCAATAACGAAGGCTTTGGAGAAGCGAAAGGTATTGAACTATTTTGGCGGGATAAAAAAACAATTAAAAACGTGGATTATTGGTTCTCCTATTCTTACCTGGATACCAAAAGAGATTTCCTAAATTATCCAAAAGCCATTCAGCCGTCTTTTGCTGCCAACCATACAGCGGCGTTTGTTTTTAAAAGGTTCGTTTTGCCATGGAAAACAGGTTTTAATTTTAGTTACAATTTTGCCACCGGCAGACCTTATTACAACATAGCTTTTGACAGCACACTAGGGAAATTTGCCATTGAAGACCAAGGAAAAACAATCAATTATAACAACGTAAGTTTTAGTGTAAATTATCTCCCAAACCTCGGAAAAAAGGATGCCAAAACATTTGCCGTGTGGGTTTTAGGAATCAATAATATTCTGGGACAGGAACAAATTTTCAATTACAATTATAGTAACAATGGCGAAAGAAAAGAGGCTATAACGCCACCGAGTAAACGATTTGTTTTTATAGGCTGCTTCCTGAGTTTTGGAGCAGATAGAACACAGGATGCCATCAACAATAATCTTTAAACTTAATTCCTAACAGTATTTAAATATCATTTCAATCAAACAACTAAAACTATAATCATGAAAAAATTAGTGTCATTATCATTCGTATTAATGCTATCCTTTGCCTCCTTTGCTCAAAGTGAAAAATTTTCAGCCGCCATGAAAAAAAACCTTGACGGTATGGAAGCAAGCTTTAAAAGTCCAACGGATCTTATTTCAATGGCAAACAATTTTGAACGGATTGCCAATGCCGAAAAAAATCAGTGGCTCCCGTTTTATTATGCAGCTTTCTGTCAGGTAAATGGTGGTTTTATGGAACAAGACAAAAGCAAGGTGGATGGTATGGCAGATAAAGCATCGGACTTAATTGCAAAGGCTGATTCACTATCACCTAACAACTCTGAAATATCCTGTATTAAAAGCATGATTGCAAGTTGCCATATGATGGTAGACCCAATGCAGAGATGGCAGGAGTATGGTCAGGAAAGTAGTAGCAATTTAGAAGCCGCGATTGCACAGGATCCATCAAACCCAAGGCCTTATTACCTGAAAGGGCAAGGCTTAAAATTTACACCCGAGCAGTTTGGTGGTGGATGCAAGACGGCGAAACCCGCACTACAGGCTTCTCTGGATAAATTCACAGCGTTTAAACCTGCAAGCGAACTTAACCCAAACTGGGGTAAACAGCAGGTTGAAAATTTAATGAAAGAATGCAAGTAAGCGCAAGTATTAATCAACAGTTATTTAACAACCAAGTTAAGCATATGCCCGATTCGCATATGCTCAACTTTACAATTTTTGCCAGATTCAGCACTTGTCAAACTTATTTAACTACGCTCATTTCTTTTAATAAATATTCCCGAAAGACAAAAATGGTTAGGATGAAATATGTTTGCACAATTTTTAGCTTTCCTCATTGACGGTTGTTTTTCGACAGGATTCAGTCCTGAAAGATTACAAATTCAGGCGTTTTGCTGAAGTTGACCAATGAAGAATATTTTTTATAAAATAGCCAAAAACTATAATTCACATTTATGCAAGAGGAAAATTTTTCACCGCAAGCCAGTCTGGCATTGATCCAGTCAATGATTGCGAAAACACGCCAGGGAATCAGCGATAACAGCATCCATTTTTTAATTTGGGGCTGGGTAACGTTTGTAGCCTGTATTGGACAATTCATACTCAAAAATATGTTGGATTATAAGCAACACTATTTAGTGTGGCTGCTGGTGTTTCCGGCATCACTTGCCAGTATTTACCTTGGAATGAAACAAAATAAAAAAAGAGAAGCTACTACTTACGTAGGTGAAAGCATGCGGTATTTATGGATGGGAATGGGAATCGGATATTTTGTGCTTAGCATGATATTGACCCGGCTGGGATGGAATACAACCATCTACCCTTTTTTTATGCTGCTATATGGCCTCGGTACATTCATATCGGGCAAACTACTTGAATTTAAACCGCTGGTATATGGCGGGTTAATGGCTTGGGTGCTGGCAATTGGCTCAACATTTTTCAATTATGACTACCAGATGTTGTTTGGTGCGGGAGCAATTTTGGTGAGCTATATTATACCATCCTACCTGCTAAAAATAAAGGTTAACAAAAAGAAGAATTTCCTATGAATGAAGAAGAAAATTTAAGCGAAATGGAAAGCTTGCGCTTAATCAATGAAATGATTTCGAAAGCCAAAAGCAGTTTTGTAACAACCGGCGCCGCCTCCATGGTTTGGGGAGCTTTAATTGTATTTTGTAGCTTATTAACCTGGTTACAAATTTATCTCAACTATTTTTTTTTCGTTGATGTATGGTCACTCACGCTGGTAGCTGTTTTTTTTCAGGTGTACTTTTCAATAAGAGAGCGAAAGCTGCGTAATTTTTTAGCCCACGACGAAACGATCACTACCTACGTCTGGTCGGCATTTGGTATTTGTATTTTTCTATTGTCTTTTTACAACAGCAAATTTGGCAATAACGACCAGAGTATTAGCTCGCTCTTTATGCTCTTGTATGGCATTCCTACATTTATTACCGGTGGAGTTTACAAAAATAAGCCCATGATCGCAGGTGGTATACTTTGCTGGGGTTTGTGTATTATCTCTATGTTTACAGAGAACACAACTGATATGTTGCTAATGGCTGCAAGCGGGTTGTTTGCCTGGTTGATTCCAGGTATTATTTTATGGAGCAGCTATCAAAAGAAACGAGCAGCCAATGTTTAAAGAACTGGATCCCATACTACATTCGCAATTGCGGTTAGCTGTAATGAGTTTACTCATCAGCGTGAAGGAAGCAGAGTTTACTTTTCTAAAAGAAAAAACAAATGCTACTGCAGGTAACCTAAGCGTGCAAGTGAATAAATTAAAAGAAGCGGGTTACATTGAAGTAATAAAGCAATTTAAAGAAAACTATCCCCAAACAATTTGCAAAATCACACCGAAAGGAATTGATTCCTTCGAAGCATATGTGCTCGCATTACAGTCTTATATGAACCCAAACGGGCAATAAAAAATCCCCTTCTTTTACCGGAGGGGATTTCTATCGTGCCTGGTTATTGATAAGTTTTGTTAGGCTACTTTTAAGCACCTGCGGCTAATGTGCAAAGGACGCTGTCGTTTAGGGTTATTTCCAAATCAGAAACGAAGTGCTGTATGTTTCACCACCTGAAATCAGGAATACAGTGTATTGCCCCTCTGGTAATTCAAGGGATTTCTTTAAAGGGATGATATTGACAGTGGGGAAAATGTCATCGATTTGTTTTAATACCATCTGCCCTGCCTCGTTGAGTATTTTGACGGTCACCTTTTCTGCTTTGTCGGCGGTAAAACGTAGTTGCATATCACCTGAAGCACGGCTGGAAACAATTTTTATTCCCTTCTTTTTACTTCCATTATCATTTTTAGAGATAACAGGATTTTCAGCAACGGGATTACTAAAGGAAGGTAGTGCTACAACATTGAGCACACAAAGGATTGTTAAAGAGTAAATGATCTTTTTCATACTGTGGTTGTTTATAATTAGAATAAGAGGTTGAGAATGGTTATTGAAACCAAACGGCTTTAACACAGTAAAAGGAAGTGAATTGTATTTTTCTAGAGGATGTGATTTGATAACGATCCGCTAAACATAGTGCGGGAAAGTTATTTCAGATTTGTAAGAGAATATGTGGTAAGCAATACTCTGATTCAAAAGTAAGATTTTATTTTACATTTCCAAATTTAATTTGAGTCTGCCAACATATGTGGTTTAATCATATGAACAATAAATTCCTTTATCCGTTTTACCTTTACCAACAATTTATTTCATGTCATCGATTATCCGGGTTAACAATCTTTCAAAAATATTTAAGGATACAATAGCTGTAGACGATCTTTCCTTTACCGTGAATGAGGGAGACGTGTATGGCTTTCTTGGTCAAAATGGTGCTGGAAAATCAACTACCATCCGTATGCTCTTGAGCCTCGTGGCACCATCAGGTGGGGAAATTAATATTTTCGATCAAAAATTGAGTTCACACCGGTCAGATATTTTACGCCGTGTGGGTGCCGTTATCGAGAAACCTGATCTTTATAAATATCTTTCAGCCTACGACAATCTATCCATATTTGCCAGGATGAGTGGAATGAAAATAACCAGAGATTTGTTGATGAAACAATTGCAGATGGTAGGTCTGGCAGACCGTGCATCGAGCAAAGTAAGAACCTTTAGCCAGGGCATGAAACAGCGTTTAGGCATAGCAGTGGCCCTGGTACATAACCCTGCCTTGATCATTTTAGATGAGCCTACCAATGGACTGGATCCGCAAGGAATTGCGGACATGCGCAACCTGATTTTGAAGCTTAGCAGAGAAATGGGTAAAACAGTGTTAATCTCCTCACATCTTTTAAGTGAAATTGAGGTAATCGCCAACAGGATGATCATCATTCACAAAGGGAAAAAAATGGTGGAAGGGGTAGTGGCCGATTTACTGGATCCGGCGCATACCATGATACAGCTTGAAACACACAACGATGTTGCTGCCAAAGAAAAACTAAACCAAACCAAATGGGCTTCTTTTTTGCAGAAAGATAAACCACTGCAATTAATGATGAACAGAGAAGATGTTCCGCAGCTCATCAACGACCTGGTTGCAATGGATGTGCAAATGCTATCTGTAAATTCGAGCCACTCATTAGAAAATTACTTTTTGTCACTTACAACCGTTCCAGGCTATGTTGAACCTTTTGCAAATTGAGTTATTTAAAATTTCCCGCAGGCCCCGTACTTACATTGCTTTTGCAGCCATAGCAGCCATCGTTTTTATTTTTCAGTTTGCCTTTAAAGCAGACGGCCAAAGCTATATGAACCTGATGCTGCAAAGTGTGAAAGACACCTTCGAATTTGAAAGAGTTAGGGCCATCAACGGATATTTCATGTGCTATATCATACTCAATACTTTGTTGATACAGGTACCTATATTAGTAGCATTGATAGCTGCAGATTCTATTTCAGGAGAAGCCAACATGGGTACACTTCGGTTGCTGATTTCGAAACCAATCAGCCGCACGCAGTTGATATTGGTAAAGTTTGCCGCGGCCACCATCTTTACCATTTTATTGCTGCTTTGGATGGCAATCACTTCACTGGTTTTTAGTTTAATGATATTTGGGGCGGATGATATGTTAATCTTCAGGTCAAAGGGAGATGAATCGCAGATACTGCTCATTACGAAAGATGATGTGATGTGGCGCTATATGGCCGCCTTTGCTTATGCCACGGTAGCACTTACAGTAATTGCCGCACTGTCTCTGTTCTTATCCATATTTGCTGAAAACTCCATCGGCCCCATTATTGCAACAGTCTGTATTGTAATTGTGTGTACCATTATTTCTAATATAAACGTACCCATCATCGATAAAAATGTGAAACCTTTTCTCTTTACCTCATATCTGGTAGGCTGGAAAGGATTTTTTTACATCGCTACTACGGATGAAGGCGTGCCAATAAAAGGTAGTATTGAAAACTGGCCTTCCATCCGAAATAGTTTATTGATACTGTTGGCGCATATCGGTTTATTAGTTGCCGCCTCTGTTATTGTGTTTAAAAAGAAAGATATTCTTTCCTAAAAAAAATGTATGATGAAAATGATAAAGTTGTTGAAATGTTTTTTTCTAACGGGTTTTGTTCTATTAGGCCTTGCCGTTAAAGCCCAGCAGGATGTGAATGAGTTAATAAAAAAAGTGAGTGCAAAAATCGACCAGGTAAATAATTATGAAGCAGATGGGAAAATGAAAACCAATGTTACGTTTTTAAAAGTGCCGGAGTCGGTAGTGAAAATCTATTTTAAAAAGCCCAATAAACTTAAGATAAAAAATGAAAAGGGTATTTCATTTGTGCCCAAGGGTGCCGTAAGCATCAATCTTAGTAATATCATCAACGGTGGAAAATATACAGCCCTTGATGCAGGAACGGATAAGATAGGTAATACGATTGTAAGGGTTGTTAAATTATTGCCGGAAGATGACAATGCGGATGTGGTGCTATCCACTGTTTATATTGATGAAGCAAACCTGGTAATAAAAAAGGCCAAAACTACCACCCGGGAAAACGGCAGTTATCAACTTGAAATGACCTACAGTAAATACAAGGGATATGGACTTCCGGATAAAATTATATTCACCTTTAATACCAAGGACTATAAACTACCGAAAGGAGTCACTTTTGATTTTGATGATGGAAAAGAAGTAAAGAAAACAACACCGGAAAACCTGAAGAAAAACCAGGGGATGGCCGAGATCACCTTCGATTCTTATAAAATAAACAAAGGTGTCGCTGACTCTGTTTTCTAGGCTTGGATGGGTATTTAAGTATATTTTTCGGATACCTTTTTTTCGATTTTAAATTAAAAAATAAACCAATTTTCTACTCAGGCAATTGGGTTATTTTCTCATCCACTGCATTGGCTACAATGGCTTTACTTATCTTTTTGAGTGGATTCTTTCTTTGGTCATCATATTCCCTGCGGCTATTAATGATATCAATGCATTTGAAAATTGCTTCTCTGAATGATGCTTCATCTGCCATGTTTTTCCCGGCAATGTCAAATGCAACACCATGGTCTGGTGAAGTACGAACACCTGCAAGGCCAGCTGTATAATTAACGCCTTCACCAAACGCCAACGACTTAAATGGAATCAACCCCTGGTCGTGATACATGGCCAAAACAGCATCAAACTTTTCATAACTGCCTCTTGCAAAAAAGGCGTCTGAACTGTAGGGGCCAAAACAAAAAATATCCCGTTGTTTTGCATCTTTAATGGCTGGCTTAATAATCTCTTCTTCCTCTTTTCCAATCAGCCCTTCATCACCCGCATGAGGATTTAAACCAAGTATGGCAATTTTTGGCTTATCAATGCCAAAGTCCTTTTTAAGTGAATTGTTAACCAGTTGTAATTTACTTAGGATGGATTCCCTTGTAATATTGATAGCAATATCTTTAACAGCTACATGTTCTGTAACCAACGCTACCCGCATATTGTCTGCCACCATAAACATTACCACATCCTGCACACCAAATAAATTTTTAAGATACGGGGTGTGGCCAGTAAAATTAAATTCATCAGACTGTGTATTTTTCTTATGAATTGGGGCTGTTACCAATCCATCAATTTTGCCTTCTTTTAATGCTTGTGCGGCAGCAACCAAACTAACTACTGCATATTTACCACCTATTTCATTCAGCACGCCAGGCGTAATGGCCACTTCTTCTTCCCAACAGTTAAAAAGATTTACCTGCTTATGATTAATACGGGTTGAATCTCTAATGCTTGAAAAATTAAAATTTATCTCCGGCAGGGCTTTGCGATAGAAGTTCAACACCTTATTACTTGCAAATAAAACCGGAGTGCATATTTCCAACAACCTGATATCGGCTATTGTTTTGATGATAATTTCGAGGCCGATGCCATTGATGTCTCCACAAGAAATACCGATAACCGGTTTATTTTCAACTGATAAGTTCATATAAAATGTATAAGAAAGTAAAAATACAACTTCTTACTGTAATCAGTTTTATTTAGGTAATAGGTGGGAAATTTCAAATCACCTGTTTTAGAAGGGTTTAAACGTTACCCCGTTTATGAAGCTTTTTACTCATTGCAAAAGTCTGCTATAAAAGTTGGCAGCCCCCCAGAGACAAATTGAAATTTTCTCCTTGCAGCGAATCTTGCAGATAGAGCCAGTGATACAAATCCAGTAATAAAAAAGCTCCAGTATTATACCGAAGCTTAATATTAATCGCTATATGATTTACTAACAGTTAGGATTACGGGTTCTCAAATCACTTCTTTTTAATTTACCAGTTACTAAAGCGAAATCCAACTGTATACGGCTTATTATTTAAACCAGTTTTATAAAGTGATGTCGGGCTATAGGATCCGTAGAATCTTACCGGTCCAAATCCAACTTCTGCTACATACGATAATTTGAAACGCTCCAGGTCATAATCTCCTTTATTTGTTTCTTTTCCCCTTTCAGAGCTAACTTGCTTATTCCGCTGGCTATATAAATAACCTGCACTAACGCCTACACTTAAACTAAGGCCTTTATTCTGATTACCCGGATTGGTTAAGAAGTTCAACATTAATGGAACGGTAAGGTAATCAGCCGCTAATTTGTTTTTCGAAAACGCAATCGAATCCCGGATGATTACGGCAGAAGTAATTTGGTTGGTAATATAAGGGTTGCGTTCAAGGTAGCTGACGCTAGATACCGTTTTATACCGATAATTATTTAATTCAAGACCTAATCCATATTTAAGATTTACATGATGTTTTACCAGGTTCAACCTTTGTATAAAGAACCAAATATTTACATTGATGCTTTTACCTGTATTCAGTTTAAAGTCGTTTTGCCCAAGAGGGATGGCGCTTGGCCTGTTATAAAGATAGCTACCGGCAGAACCATAATTGGTTTCATCATTATAATTTGACAAACCAATATCAAAAATCATCCAGTTGGTGCTTACGTTGGTGAGCTTCTTAGGACGGTTTCTCCCAATGTTAATATGAGTACTTGTGGTTTTATCAGTATCGTCTTTATCACCATTTGTTATGATGATAATATTTCCTATCCGAATGGTATCCGCTTCTTGTGACACCTTTGTAGAATCAGATTGTGCTTTAGCAACTGTGCATAAAAATACCAGTGCCATTAATGTAAATAGCTTTGTCATGTTGTTGTTTTTAAAAATTTTATTGAATTGCGAATTCCAGGTTAGCAACTTTAAAGTTATTACCGCCGGTTTTAATATTGGTGGTTCGTTCTACCACTCTTTTTACTTTTCTAAAAAAACCGCCGATCCTAGTTTTCTTTACTTTTTCTTGATCCATAAACAATACGTGGTTACTACTTTCCTCATTGTTTTCAGTAAAGGATGCAACAGATACAAAATCATTGGCAGCGTCCTGCTTTGCTGTATTGTTGGTAACCACTCTTTGCAGCGGATCAATACTTGTAGTGGGTTGCTTTAAAGGTGTTACGCTAACAGCGATTGAATTGTTACCGCTCGGATTGTTAAGATTTTCAGAATATGGTTTTGGTAAATTATTATCTTTTACTTGCACTGTGGCGATTATCTTTTCATCATCACCTTCCGCTAAATTATCAGGATAACTTTTTGAAGTAACAGCCCTCGTTGCATCCTTAGTTGTGAAAGGCCCCGGAATCGTTGCCTTATTAGTTGCTGCAACGTCATCTTCCTTTATTGAGGTGGCAGGTCCGGTAGCAATTATCTGCTTGCTTGGTCGTTGAGCAACAACTGAAGGATTCTCTTTGCTTTTTTTAACGGCAACTTCGCCTGCGGGTGCATTCGGATCACCTTCTAAATATTGCACTCCCCCCCATACACCAAACCCTATTAATACGGCTGCCACAGCCAATTTACGCCACGGGAAAGCAACCAGTCTGCCAGATTTCTTTCTATACAAAGACACCTTATTTTCAAAAATAATTGTTTCATCGGCTTCAAGTTTTGCTACCTGCAATTCATTCCATTCCTTCGCAACAACCGCCTCGTTCTTAATCGACAGTTCTATTTCACTTTCTTCTGTTGCGGATAATTCATTGTCTAAGTGCAGCAATAATTTTTCCTGAAGCTTACTGTTGATCAATTCAGTTTTTAATAAGTTTTGTTTAAAATCAAATGCAATAATATCAGGTAACAGCACACTTTGCTGTAGCATTTCAAGCTCCTCCAGAAGATCAGGATTTGCAACAACAAATGCATCCACGGCACTTCTTTCTGCAGCAGGCAACTCATTGTCTGTGTACAGTAAAAAGAAAGTTTCGTAATTATCTCTGTTAATATTCATCTTAAAATAATTCTTTGTAGATTCTCAATTTATTTACTCTATTACCCTCATTGCTGATCATTCATTATTCATTACTTACTCCTTACTCATATTACATTCTCCGGCCTTACAATGTATTCTCTCAGTAATAATCTTGCCCTGTGCAGATAAACCTTAACCTGGCTTTCATTTAGTCCGGTAATTTTGCCAATCTCTTCATAACTATAGCCCTCATAATCTTTCAACAATACAAGACTTCTTTGCGTTTCATTCAATTTACTCAAAGCGCCCTGCAATACTCTTTTGGTATCATGTTCCGCTTTGCTGGTAATCATTGTTGTCTCAATAAATTCTTCTCTCAGGCTGATGCGCTTATTTTTTCTGATGTGATCGATCATCTGGTGATAGGCCACCGTAAACAAATAGCTTTTGCACCGGTCGTTTTCTACCTGCTGCCTGTTGATCCACATTTTTTCGAATGTACCCTGTACAATATCTTTTGCATCTTCTTCATGCCTCAGATTTTTGAGGATAAAGCGGTATACATTGTCAGCATACAGGTTTACACATTGGTTATACTCTCTTTCAGTCATACAGCAATTGTGCTGGTTTAGTTGTTAATTTGGCTAACACTAATAATACGGTCAGCTTTTTAAAAAGTTACAAATTAAAAAAATTAAGCTGCCGATCGCAGCATAATCTGCGAAACCATATCCCAGGGGGCGAAAGATTTTATCTCATTCAATTGTGAGCAGCGGCGGGAAGACTTACATTCAACCGGCTCTGAAATGGGGGCATCCGGTGTGATATCCGATGAAAACACCAACAAACCAACGGAGCAAAAAGATAGCGCTATCAGTAGAACGGCAGATTTTTTTACAGGCATATATACTAACATTTGGAGTGAAACGAAAATAATCGTTAAAAGTTACAGCTCTAAAAATTTTAATGTTAAATCTTGTTAAACCAAACGGTGAAATGCTGGTTAGCTTAGTTATTTTTACCGCATTAAATTTAATTTATGAATCAACAATTTATAGCAAGAGTTGCCGCAGAGCTCACCGAAATTGAAAAAGCAGGCTTATATAAAAATGAGCGAATCATCACCAGTGAACAGGGTGCCGAAATTATTGTAGGTGGCGAAACCGTTTTAAATTTTTGTGCCAACAACTATCTTGGGTTGTCATCGCATCCTAAAGTAACGGCCGCTGCCAAAAAATACATCGATTACCGTGGATTTGGGTTGAGTAGTGTTCGGTTTATATGCGGTACGCAGGATATTCATAAAGAACTGGAACAAAAGATTGCTAATTTCCTGGGAACAGAAGATACCATTCTATATGCCGCTGCATTTGATGCCAATGGTGGTTTATTTGAACCCTTGTTTGGAGAAGAGGATGCCATTATCAGCGATGCCCTCAACCATGCCAGTATTATTGACGGCGTGCGGTTATGTAAGGCCCAGCGTTACCGTTATGAGCACAACAATATGGAAGATTTGGAAGCCAAGCTGAAGGAATCGGCACATTTGCGCAGCCGAATTATCGTTACAGATGGTTCCTTCAGCATGGATGGCACCATTGCCCAACTCGATAAAATATGCAATCTGGCAGATAAATATGAGGCGATTGTAATGATTGATGAATGCCATTCCTCTGGCTTTTTAGGCAAAACCGGCCGAGGTGCACATGAACATAAAGGCGTGTTAGGGAGAATTGATATCATTACGGGAACTTTGGGTAAAGCTTTGGGTGGCGCTAGTGGTGGCTTTACCAGTGGCAACAAAGCCATTATTGAAATGTTGCGCCAGCGTAGCCGCCCATATTTATTCAGCAATACACTTGCACCAAGTATTGTAGGCGCCTCCATTGCTGTGTTGGATATGCTGAGCGAAACGACTGAGTTAAGGGATAAATTGGAATACAATACAAGCTACTTCCGCACCAAAATGACGGAAGCGGGATTTGATATTAAGCCAGGCGAACACCCAATTGTACCCATCATGTTGTACGATGCGGTGGTGGCCCAGAACTTCGCAGCCAAATTATTACAGGAAGGAATTTATGTAATCGGCTTCTTTTTCCCGGTGGTTGCAAAAGGGCAGGCACGAATAAGAGTTCAGTTGAGTGCAGCACATGAACAGGAACATTTGGATAAAGCAATTACGGCTTTTATAAAAGTTGGAAATGAACTGGGTGTATTGAAAGCGTAAATATGTTTCAATTATTTTTATCCGGCATTGGTAGGTTGCGAAGTCGACGCATTGATAGCAGCATTGTTTTTTTCAGTCCATAGCTATCGGCTCACTTGTACCGCTTACCGATCCGCAACAAAACTTCTTTAGCACAGGGGGCCTTTAAAAATAGCAAAATGAGAATATACACTTTCACCATCCTTATTTGTCTGTTGGTTCTTAATACGACTGCACAAAATGAAAAAAGCAAAGCTGTCAGTAAGCCTGCTTTGAAGGAGATGGAAGCTACTTTTCCTTCTTCCTTCATCGGCAACTGGAGGGGTCAGTTAGAATGGATGGTTGCAGGTAAACCTACTCAAACATTTACCATGCAGTTGAAAATTCAACCAACTGATACTGCCAATCAATATACCTGGCAAATAATTTATGGGGATTATAATAAAGACAATCGCCCATACCTTTTAAAACCAGTGGATACGGCAAAAGGTCATTGGATTGTGGATGAACTGGATGGAATCATTTTAGATAGTTATGTTCACGGCAACTCAATCCATGGCGCTTTCACGGTGCAGGGCAATACCATTATTGATAATTACCGGGTTGAAAACGATACTATGTATGTTGAGTTTTTTAGCATTAGACTGGCTGATAAAAAGACTACTGGAAAGGGAACAGATGAAACGCCTTTTGTAGATAGTTATGGAATGGTTGCATATCAAATTGGTAAATTAAACAAAATGAGGTAAACAATTAATATGCGATAAATTCGTGTGGATAAAGATGATACGAAATAAACTGTTGAATGGAGCGTCCCGATTAAAATGCGGGGTAATTAACGCCACTGAAGATACACTTTGTACTTAGCCGGATTCAAAATAAAAACAAATGACAGAAACAGCAGAAAATTTTATCGCCAAAAGCACCATCAAAGCCTCCGATCTGGATCATCGGCGGAAGATCAATTTCAACATTGGCAAATACGATTCTAAAGTGCCGGAGGGTAAGGAGCAGTTTGCAGACGTAAACCTGGCTAGAGAAAGAGCCAAAAATATAAAATGGCGTGCCATCGAAATGCTGGACCAGCAATTGGAAGAATTTGAATTGAACTTTACCAAACGGGGAGGAAAGGTTATTTGGGCAGAAGACACCCACCAGGCTATCGAAGCAATACTAAAAATTTGCGCTGCAAAAAATTGCAAAAAACTTGTGAAGAGCAAGAGCATGGCAACCGAGGAAATTCACCTGAATGATGCGCTTGAAAAAAACGGAATCGAAAGTGTGGAGACTGATCTGGGTGAATACATTCAACAACTGGATGGTGAAGCGCCCTACCATATCGTAACACCGGCTATGCATAAAAGCAAGGAAGATGTTGCCCGGCTTTTCAACGAAAAATTGGGTACTCCCATCAATTACACTCCAGAACAACTAACGCAGGTAGCCCGAAAAATTTTGCGGGAAAAATACGTAGAAGCAGAAGTGGGCGTAACCGGTGCCAACTTTATAATCAGCGATATTGGAGCGGTGGCTATTACCGAAAATGAAGGCAATGCACGGTTAAGCTGTGCTTTCCCTAAAACACATATCGTAATTGTCGGCATTGAAAAAATGATTCCTTCTTTAACCGATTTGGGATTGTTTTGGCCGCTTTTGTCCACATTTGGTACGGGGCAAAAACTCACGGTTTACAATACCATTATTACCGGCCCAAAACAAGCCAATGAAACGGATGGGCCAGAGGATATGTATGTGATTTTATTAGATAATGGCCGCACCAATATTTTAAAAAATCCAAAGCAGCGGGAAAGCCTTTATTGTATTCGCTGCGGCGCCTGTTTAAATGCTTGTCCGGTGTATAAAAACATTGGCGGTCATACGTACGGCGCAACTTACAGCGGTCCTATCGGCAGTGTGATTACCCCCAACCTGCAGGGCATGGAGGATTTCAAGCATTTAAGTTATGCGTCTTCACTTTGTGGTGCCTGCACAGAAGTTTGTGCCGTAAAAATAAACCTGCATGAGCTGTTATTAGACAACCGTCATGAATCGGTAGAAGAAGGACTCACTGGCTTTCCTGAAAAAATGGCATGGAAAATATGGAAGATTGCCAGCTTAAACAGGGGCATGATGAACATGGGAAATGGTCCGTTAAAAAATAAAGTGGTGAATGGTTTATTTAAAGGTTGGAAACAAAACCGAAGCGATCTTAATTTTAGTAAGAAAACGTTTAATGAAATGTGGAAGGAAAGGAACAAGCATTAATCTTTGTATATTTGAAATAGATGAAGCCAATCACCGAACATAGAAAATTTGAAACTATTGAAGCATACTTAGCTTTTGAAGAAAAGAGCGAGGTGAGGCATGAATATTATCTTGAAAATTTAATTGAAATATCTGGTACAACTTACAAACACAATGACCTTGTTTTCTATTTAAGCGGTTTCTTTAGGTTTAATTTGCCTAAAAGCAAATTTAAAATTTCAAGTGAGCAGGTAAAATTGTACATCGCTCACGAAAATATATTTTTCTATCCCGATGTGATGGTTGCCTTACCTGAAGAACAGCAATATTATTCCACCCAACCAGTTTTAATTACTGAGGTATTGAGTGAAAGTACCAGAAAATTTGATATGATTGACAAATTCATTCAATATCAAAAGTTGGAAACATTACAATATTATATTTTAGTAGAACCTGAAAAACACCTTGTAATCGTTTATAAAAAAACACCTGAAACCGGCTGGCAAACGGATACCTTTACTTCAATAACAGATGTGATTGAATTACCCACATTACAAATCAGTATTGCAATGAAAGATATTTACCAAGCTTGATGCAAGTCCTTTTATACGCACCCGCTACTTCCCCACGATTAAAATACATCTGCCGGTTTATTTTTGCAGAGTTATTAAAGGTTGAGTTTTCATTAACACCCAACATTGAAGATTTTGTAAGCTATTCCGGAGTAAAAATCAGCTATACCATTACTCCACATATCAACGGAGGATTTACAATCGGCGATTGTGGATTGCTATTTGAAAGCGATATTAAGGAACAGAATACCACTTGCTTTGAAGTAAACAATTATAAGGCATTTTTTAAAACACCCAGCGCTGATTTCCCTTTTGATATTTTTGCAGCTTCCTTTTATTTACTAAGCAGGTACGAGGAATATTTACCATATCAAAAAGACATGTATGGCAGATATGCTCATGAGAATGCGTTGGCCTTCAAAGAAAATTTTTTGCAGTTACCCCTGGTTAATATTTGGGTGAAGGATTTTGCGATCCAGCTTCAAAATAGGTTTCCAGCCTTGCGCCTTCAGCCTTTAGCTTTCAGCTTTCTTCCTACTTACGATATTGACATGGCTTTCTCCTATAAATACAAAGGTTTGGCAAGAAATGCCGGTAGTTTCTTCAAATCGCCTTCGCTGGAAAGGATAAAGGTATTGGCTGGAATAAAGCAGGATCCGTTTGATTGCTTTGCCTGGCTAAATCATTTGCATGATGATTATCAGTTGCAACCTGTTTACTTTTTTTTAATGGCTGAAAAAAATGG
>JBBQQP010000034.1:0-16440 GCA_038215675.1 Chitinophagales bacterium
GCATCGTATTTTATTGTCGGTTGTATCACTGCCTGACAACATTACCATTGGTATGTTTTTTAAGAATCCGCTTGATCTTACCTGGTCGATGAATGCATAGCCATCCATCTCCGGCATGTTGATGTCAGCTACTATAATATCCGGAATATTACCCTCCTGCATCCAGGCCAATGCCTCTTTGCCATTGCATTTGGTAATTACCGAGAAATTTTCTTTAAAATAATGTTGTAAAATAAGCTGGATAGACACTTCATCATCGATTGCCAGCATTGATAGATGTGGGTTAGATTGCATCATGGATTTGGTAGTAAAGTTTGGTGAATACCTACTATATACAACAACGTAGAACCAAGCCAGTTATTTGAATAACTATCTATGCTGATTGCAATTGGACGCAACACGACACCTTGTGTAGATAATTTACTATAATAATCCTTTTGCCAAAAAAACTCAGGGAAAACGGGAGAGGGGGTAACCCGATAACTATCGGGCGCTCAATGATCATCATTATACCATTCATATTTCATATTATAACATCCGATCAATCGGATCACTATTCTACATTCACATTTCACCAATCACATTTCACCATTCACATTTCACAATTCACTATTCACTATTTACAATTCACATTTCACAATTCACCACCAGGTAGCTATCGGGTCACCGTTCAATGCGCTAAAGAAACATTGTTTGGAACTTCTTAAACCGTGCGATATTATTTTTTTGGAGAAGTTCTCTTACACGATAAATTTTTGTCAAAACCATTTCAATATTCTTGCTGTCATTTTCTCCTTTTACAAAATAATCAAACGCTCCATATTTCAGTGACTGGATTACGGTTTCCACATCATCTGCACTACAAATAAATATCAGGTAAATATCAGGATTAAATCTTTTAATTCTTTTCAATACTTCCAGGCCTTTTAAAAAATCAACCCCATGGTCAAAAAATATAATATCTGGTGCCGGATTTAAATGATCAAAGCAATCCATTGAATTACTAAAGGATTTAATATCAATATATCCCAAATTTAAAAGATGCTGTTGAAATAAATTTGTGTAAAATAAATCTTCGTCTAATAAATAAATTTTAAAATCTTTTTTGGAATGCATGTGTATAATTTTCAAAATGTTTTACATGAACAATGCCAAAAAATAACTAATTGAATATAAGCCCATTACCGATAGACCCATCTAAGATATTTCTAACATAAAGACTCCTGTTCCAAAATTCGGAAAATTATTAAAGATGGAATTGTCCGTTAAAGGCATTCTATACACAGCTATGTATCCGTAACTCAAGAATGGCCAGCAGCAAACTCAGTTTCTTTACCATGCGTTTTCACATAAGGCAGACAATCTATTTAAGATAAAATTTTATAACAGAAATAAAAAACCGGATTCTTACGTTAAATCCAAAAGGCCCAGGTACCGTTTAAATTATTCCGATGTCAAAAAATTTTAAAGATGTAACCCTGCTGGTTACCCACTATAACAGAAGCAGTTCCTTAGAAAATTTACTACAAAGTTTTCATGACCTTGGTTGTGTATTTGACGACATCGTAGTGTCTGATGATGGCAGCAAGCCGGAACACCAGGCATACCTGAAACACATTCAACTGAAATTTCCATTCAGGCTAATTACTACATCAAAAAACAAAGGATTGGGCAATAATCTGAATAAGGGTCAGGATGCGGTTGTAACGCCTTACACACTGTATGTACAGGAAGACTTTACACCAAGCGCAATTTTTCCTGCTTCATTTGCGGATGCCCTGCAAATAATGAATAAACGGAGAGATTTTGACATCGTTCGTTTTTATGCCTATTCGGCCTATCCTTATTTGAAACCTTTTGGAAATGGGTTTTCAGAGATGCTGATTAAACCATGGTTTGCAGACTATATGAAAGTATATTACTACAGTGATCATCCGCATTTAAGAAGAAGTAATTTCTTTACAAAATTCGGTCGTTATCCAGAGGGAATAAAAGGAGATCGTACAGAATACCGGATGTGTATTTCCTTTATTCAAAACAAGGGAAAGGGATTATTTTACAATAAATTTACCCGGTTGTTCACACAGGATAACTCGGAAACTGAACCAAGCACTATGATCCGGAAAAGCTGGACTACCAGTAAAAATCCATTGATATCACTTGCCCGTTATGGTTTCCGTCAACTGAAGTACAATTACGACATGCTATTTGCAAAATATTAGACAGCCCGAGCTTTTATAGTCGAATTTGTTGTGAATGGTGAATCGTGAACTGTGAAATTTAGATTGTGAATGGTGAATGGTCAATGGACATATTGACCAAGTGGCGGGAAATTAAACCGAAATTATCCTTGAAGCCTTAATTAATTTTTCTTTTTATTTCTTATAGAAGAAATCAACTCTACAATCTGCATTATCCTGCCCTTGCTATTTTGATTGCTATACCAAAGTAACAGGTAACAGCCACCACCTATCAATAGCCCCAACGAACAGAGCAGTATAGGTGATAAATGCGCACAGCTTTTTCTGAAAAAAAACATTGCCACACCACTAATTAGGGAGAAAACAATTGGGAAAGCAATCTCTTGTAGAAACAAAGAAACCGTCATTGGCGAACCTTTGAGACTCAGGTATAAAAATGGTATAAACCCAATATACATTACCACCGCATAAGAAATGGCGACGCCTTCTACACCCCATTGTACGCCGATATAAAAGCCGGCTACAACTACGATGGAATTAACCAGGCCTATCAAAAAATACCTGCGTGACTTTCCGGTAGTAATCAATACCAAGCCTTGCGTACTTGCAACAGGTTGAATAAAGGAAGCGATGGCAAGAAGTTGAAAAATGATGGCAGCGGGTGCCCATTGCTTGCCTAAAACCACCCATATTAATTCTTCCGAAAAAATGGCCGAATACATTACTAGCGGCATACAAAAAAATGCCAGCGTAAATAAATACCTTTTAAAAAAACTCCTGTATTTTTCCGGGTCATTGCTTAAACTACTTAAAACCGGTAGGGCTACTGCATTTAAAGGATTGCGCAGTTGGGTAATCGGTAACATCAGTAATTGATAGGCTTTTGAATAGAAACCTAAAGCTGCCGAACCAACAAATTTGCCGATCAGTACATTGTCCATGTTGCGGGAAAAATAATTGACCAGATCAAAACCCGTCATACCTGCTCCGAACTTGAGAAATGAATTGACTTTATCGGCCTTAAAGATAAATGCCGGACGCCAATCGCAAACGATCCACAAGGCTACGGACGTAAAGGCGGCATTCAAAACAGTAGTAGCGATAATTGCCCAATAGCCAAAGCCGGCCCAAGCCATATAAAGTCCGATTAACAAACTACCAGCCGCACTTCCTATTTGAATGTAAGATAATTCTTTGAACCGCATTTGCCTTTTCATGAGCGCACTGTGCTGAATGGATAAACCGGAAATAAAAATACTGGCAGCAAACACAAGCGTGATACTAAGTAGTAGGGGTTCATCGTAAAAATGGACTAAAAGCGGGGCAAGTATTGCTATAACAACAGCAATTGCCAAACTAATGGCGATGTTGATCCAGAAAACTGCACTCACTTGTTGCTGGTTAATTTCGGGCCGTTGAATTACAGCAGCCGATAAACCGAGGTCGTTAAAGATGGCTACAAATCCGGTGACAGCAGTAACCATCGCCACCAATCCATAATCACCGGGCAAAAGCAATCTGGCCATAATCACGGTAGATCCAATGCTTAATAGAAAAGAAAACATCTGCCCAACAATGGTACTAAATCCGCCCCGGATAGAACGATTTTTGAGATCAGTTTTTAAATGATGGGTATCAAACCATTTTTTTTCCATAGCTACCATTCCTATCTGCATATTTTTTACCAGAAGTTGCCGGATAAGATACCAGCAATAATATAATTTTTATCATTCAATTGTGCTGGTGCTATCCTCTCTGTAAAAATTATAACGATGTTTCTTAGTAAATATTTGAAACAATACCACCTAGGCAAAAGAAGGTTTTTAGATAAACGCATGAAAGCTTAACCTGTTTGGTACAATACAAAATCCAAGTGTTCAACACAGTATCCGATTACCATCTTATGAAGCAACGGAAGCAAAGACTACTGACCTGTTTTCAACGTCAGAAAATATGTAGTTTGATGGATAACAAAAAAGTTAATGGTTGAAATAAATTTTCGAAATACCCGGAAAGGAGATGCGATTTAGCTAGAAGCTCAATTAAAATTAACTATGTTTGAAGTAATTTACACACCATGACAAAATCAGAAATAACATTTTTAGAAGGTCCGCAAAGTCGCAGAAAGGATTTACTTTTTGCCATCAAAGTACTGTTCGAATTTATAAAAGGATTCAGGGCGCTACATTTTGTGGGTCCATGTGTTACCATATTTGGATCGGCAAGGTTTAAAGATGGGCATCCGTTTTATGAAAAAACGGAGGAACTTGCTGCAAGGATTGCTGAACTCGGTTTTACCATTATGACGGGCGGTGGCCCGGGCATTATGGAGGCTGCCAACAAGGGGGCGAGGGAAGCCGGCGGAAGAAGCGTAGGATGCAATATCCTGCTGCCGCATGAACAACACGAAAATCCTTACCTGGATAAATGGGTTGATATTAAATACTTCTTTGTACGAAAGACATTGCTCATCAAATACTCCTATGCCTTTGTAGTAATGCCCGGCGGCTTTGGCACACTTGATGAATATTTTGAAGCACTTACGTTGATACAAACAAAAATGATCTTAGAATTTCCGATCGTAATTTTTGATACCGAATTTCATAAAAAATTGATTGAACACATTGATGCCATGCGGGATGCCGGTACCATTTCACCGGAAGACCCCAATCTTTTTCTATTCACCAATTCGATAGATGAAGCTGTGGAATATATTAAAAAGAACAGCATCGCTAAGTTTAAACTACAACCAGAAAAACCGAGAAAGCCTTTTAAGTGGCTTTGGGAAAATGACTTAAAAAAGCCAACGCATCTACAGGAAATTAAAGGCAATTAGTGCTGTGTTAATTTTATATGTACGTGAAGTGGTTGTTTTAGCCAGTTGGCCCCGATAGTTATCTGTATAAACATATTGTAAATCTGGAAGGAATAAAAGGCTATCATTTGGTAACCCTTCGATTGGGTTATCAAATGATAGAAATTAGAAGTCTAAAAGATCTTGTAAATTATGGAAACAATTAAAAAAGAAAAAACTTTTGACGCAGTAAAAATGATGCGTGACATTAGAGACAAGGTAAGTTCTGAAACACAGAATATGATTTTTGTCGAATTGAAAGAATATATCCAGACAAAAACCAAGGATAGTAAAATGAAGCAGGTGGGAAAATAATGCACTTTCGCTACCCGACAATTTAAAAGGAACCCCACCACAAACTTTTCCCGGAACCAAACTTAAACAGTACGATCCAGGAGCCATCGTTTTTACTTACATGAACCACTTTATAATTATACTATCTTTCTTGTCACTCGCATTTGCTGGTTGTACATTAAAAAACGATGAAATACAAAAGCATTGGTGGAAATATGGGAATGGCTTTCACATAGGAGACGTTTTAAGGTTTGACAATAATAGCTTAAGAAATGATACAATTTTTATTAACGATATACCAACTGAAAAAATAATAGACAAGGTTTATGGTTTTTTTGGAGCCGACAACGAAATTATTATCAAATCGTTTTTAAGTTCGGCTACAGGAACGTATCACGAGAAACAAACGTACCAATGACTTAAAAAAATTGAGAATAATTTGCTACTTTTTCTAGGCCGTGGTCGGTGTGCTTGCCGGCTGTTAGCCCTTGCGACAACCGATAGATTCTGTGATTTGGGATGTAGCCTTCCGAAAAGCAGTGAAAAGCATTGTAGAATTAAAGGCTTACTTTGAGAATAAATTTGCTATATGAGCCACCACAAAAAACAAGAACATCACAACCGCCCATACAAACTGGCGGCACAAAGCTCCGGACTGATTGTATGCATCTTTATACTTTTATTTTTTGCCGGAAAAGGGATACCGGAAATATTGAAAAATGATGCGAATGAGCTGATCCCTTTTCTTCCCTTCCTTGCAATTCCATTTGCAGGTTATTTGGTATCATGGTTTAAAGAATTTGCAGGTGCATTAATGATGATAGCAGGAGGAATTATTTTACTTGTTTTCTTAATTGTAAAAGGAGATTCTGGTTCAGGTTTGATTTATGGCATCCCCTTTATTGCAGCGGGGATTCTCTTCCTTGTGCATGTCAATAAAAGATCACAGCTACAACGTAAACATTTATAAAAATGTGCCTGTATATTCACTTGTAAAAAATGATTTGAGGCTTGATGGTACAAACAAATGAAAGGAATTTATTTTTACCAAATGCCCTCCTGCTCCCTGGTATCAACGCACTTAAATGAAACATTGAAAGTCGTTCCTTCCTCCAAATTACTGACACATTCAATCTGCCCCTCCATCAATTCTACATATTTGCCTACAATGTGCAGTCCCAGTCCGGTTCCCTGGATATTGGTTACGTTTTTACCTCTGAAAAAACGTTCAAATAAATGATGTTGGTCTTCTTCAGAAATGCCGATTCCATTGTCTGCTACTGAAATCACAATGCAACTGGGATTTGCTTTACTTTTTACCTGTATCCGGCCATTTTCCTGCGTAAACTTGATGGCGTTTGACAAGAGGTTGATGATGATATTTTTTAGCATGGAAGCATCAAGTTCCACATCCATATCACCTTCATGAACGAAAGTTATATGCTGTCCAACCCTGGCAATCCCTTTGATTTCGCTTAATAAAGCTGTGATAAATTCTTTTATATTAAAGCGGCTATAATGCGTTGTTATTTTACCATCTTCGATTTTGCCAATTGACAAAAACTCATTTAATATATCTGTGAGATTATTGACGGCTGATTTAATCCGGTGGATATGTTTATCTCTTTTTTCCTGCTCTTCTCCCTTTACATATTTTGCAACCAGCGATGCGGATGAAAGAATGGTACTTAGAGGGGTGCGGAACTCGTGGGAGGCCATCGATACGAAGCGGCTCTTTAAATCACCCAACTCCTTTTCTTTCCCCAGGGCTTTGGTTAGTTCATTTTTTGATTCCTGCAACTGGTCTAACGTATCCTGCAATTGTAATGTTCTTTTCTCCACCATTTGCTCAAGGTTATCATTCAGTTCGGCGATGATGATGTTGGTAGCGGCAAGCTCTGCCTGCTGGCTTAAAAATGCACGCTCAATTTCTTTACGTTTTGAAATATCGCTTACAAAAGCAATGGTAAAATTACCTTGCTCCGTTTTATAATTGCTCAAACTCACTTCTAACGGAAACTCAATGCCATCTTTTTTTATACCAAAAAGATCCATCCCCAATCCCATGGGTCTTTTTTCAGAATGAGCTATATACTCCTTTCGATTACCAATATGGTTTTTATGATAACGGGTAGGAATCAGTACTTCAATTTTTTTTTCCATCAATTCCTCAGCACTACTGTAATTAAATTGTGCTAATAAAAAATTATTAGCCAATATAATTTCGCCCTGCTGATTTACCACCAAAATCCCCAACGAAGCATACTGAAAAAGCGCTTCAAACTTTTCCTTTTCTGTTAAAAGTTCGTTCTGCTTTTTAGACATATTATCAATTAGTTAATTTATAAAATTAGGCCTTCTGAATTTTAATCCCGAAAACATTTACTGCCTGTGTATACATCTGCCAACAGAAGACTCAGGTTCAACGGTATGGTACAAAAAAAGATAAATTGCAACAAAACCCAATTTGCATTGTAATTACTTGACAAAATTATTTTATTATGGGAGTTTGGAACCAGGTTGCTCAATATTTATATTTAAAGAAAAAAGATCCCAATGCACCCAATTCACAATTTGTGAAATATATGCATGGCATCAATCGAATCTCCATCTTGCTGTTTCTGACAGGAATGGTAATTCTTGCAGTGAAGTTATTGCGGAGATAAAAGCGTGCACGCATAGTAGTCAATTTTTTTCCGGAAACTACGTTTTTATCAACTTTTCCTTTTCTACAGTCAAAAATTTATACATGATTTTTGCCGCATTGAACGATGCATCCCCTCCCTCACTTAATAAGTTTCTTAATGCAATGTAATCCCTGTTAAGCTGTGCCTGCTTATCTGCATCCAATAAAATCTTCTTTAATTCGAAGGTGATATTTTCGGTTGTCAAATCATCCTGTATCAATTCTTTTACTACTTCCTTATCCATGATCAGGTTTACGAGGCAGATGTATTTGATGGTAATCATCATTTTTGCAATTTGAAATGAAACCGCATTGCCTTTATAACAGACCACTTCGGGTACAGCAAACAAAGCGGTTTCCAAAGTAGCTGTACCGCTGGTTACAAGGGCTGCCTTGCACTCCCAGAGCAGTTGATAGGTTTTATTAACCACCGCAGACACATTTTTGTAGGGTGCCAGCAGGTCATCATAAAAACTATTTTCAATGCCCGGCGCTTTTGCAACTACAAAATGGTACTCCGGAAACTTTTCGGTAACCTGTAGCATAATGGGTAGTTTTTTTAATATTTCCTGTTGCCTGCTGCCGGGTAATAATGCAATGATAGGCGAATTATTATCTTCAATAAAAGGCGCAAGGTTACCGGTTTGCTCCCGCTCCTTTTGTACTCTGATAAAATCGTCAATTACCCTTACGAGGGGGTGGCCCACGTAATCCACGTGAAAATTCCACTTTTTATAAAAATCTTTTTCAAACGGCAAAATCACCAGCATCTTATCTACATTTTTCCGAATGCCTTTTACCCTGCTTTCCTTCCATGCCCATACCTGCGGAGAAATGTAATAGATCACTTTAATCTCCTGCTTCCTGGCCCATGCTGCTACCCGCAAATTAAATCCCGGGTAGTCTATCAGCACCAGGGCATCCGGTTTGTAGTGGAGAATATCACTCTTACAAAAAGCCAGGTTGCGAAAAATAGTGCGCAAATTTTTAATAACTTCCACAAAACCCATAAAAGCAAGTTCCCGATAATGCTTTACCAGCGTGGCACCAGCATCCTGCATTTTATCGCCACCCCAGCAACGGATATCTGCAATTGGATCGAGTTGCCTCAATTCCTTTACAAGGTTTGCTCCGTGTAAATCACCACTTGCCTCTCCGGCTATGATATAATATTTCATATGCTGCAGATAAGCCTGCAATTTAATTAAAACCAGTGCAGTTAAAATCAGTAATATTAAAAAAGCCATCCCAGGAATGAGACGGCTTATATATTAATTGACCAAACCTGCTTGAAAATATCAATGATATATCGGTGACTCTTTTCATTAATTTTACTCGTCAATCATCATCGCATTGTTATCGCCATTTTTTCGCTCTTTGAGCATCTCCTTCATTTTTTTCTTTTGCGTTGCAGTCAAAATACCCTGTAAGTCAACCGCCCCGGAACGTTTAATGGCTTGAAGCTGCGCCTGTTTTTGATCCTCCGTTAAAGAACCGTCATTTAGGATAAGAGCCCTTTTGACTTCCTTACCCTGGCGCATTTCCCTAAGTTTTCCTTTTTGCTCTCTCGTTAAATTTAATTCTTTTACCAGATTTAAATGAGCTCGCTTTTTGGAAAGCGATGCATCGTCAATCACCACGGCATTTGGTGCGGTTCCTGTTACTTTAATGGTATCCGTTACTTTTCGCTGTATTTGTGCAAATGTGCTAAACCCGGCAAAACAAAATAATAAGAAGACCGTTGCTTTTTTCATAAATTATGCTTTTATGCCTCAATAGATCATTTAAAAATATAAAAGTTTAATTACAATACAGAAATAACCGGCGGAAAATTTTCAACAAACGATAGCCGGTTTTGAAGAATAAAATGACGGCAACCTTCTTCTAAAATAAATTACTTTTACAGGCGTAATTGAATGGATATCCCCCGCCATTCAAAGGAGCGTCTCCCCCTGGATGATTCATAATTAATTCAACCTGCACCGAAATCTTAACTTTTGTTAAGCGGTTATTGTAAAAATTTGTTGAGATTCAATTTCAGAAATCAGCTAATCGAAATTGATGCAAAATTAATTGTCCATCCATTAGTCTATCTCTGAACAAACAGATTTAAACATCACAGCATCGATAGAAATCAGAAATAAATGACAATAAAAAAACATTATTCACATAAAAAAAAATTCTAGTTCCACTTAATACTGTTAGTTTTGCGATAGTTTACTACGCAACTATTAATATATGGACTGTAAAGAAATGCCGGATACGTTGGGTTTTATGATTGTTCATACAGGCAAATTACTGTTAAGAGCAATCAACGGAAACTTTCAATCACTCACTGATGACATCACTTTTGAGCAAATGGGTGTGTTATATTTTATTTCACGCAGCAACAACAAGGAAATGATTCAACAGGATATTGCGGCGGTTATGGATAAAACAAAGTCGGCCATATTAAGATCGATTGACATACTGGAAGAAAAGGGATTTGCAAGACGTTTACCTGTTGCCGGAGACAGGCGTAAAAACCTGATTGAACTGACTGACAGTGGCAAAGCAATTATTGAGAAAATGCACAATGTTTTCATGGATGAGGACCAAATTTTAAAAAGAGGAATTGCTCAGGAAGATCTTGATACGTGTATGTGTGTATTGTCGAAAATTCAACAGAAATGTAAGTAATTTTACGAGCTGATTTTTTTCCCAATAAAAAAGCAGTTTGCCAAATAAAAAATTTCTATTTTTCAATAGAGACAAGCTTAAGGAAACATTTTAAAACAACGCGATGAGTAATAAAACACTGATTGAAAAGGTAAGCAGCTTTAAAGCCGCCGATAAATTAAAAGAAGCCGACATCTATCCATTTTTTCGCCCGCTGCAGTCGGACCAGGACACAGAAGTAATTATTGGAGGTAAACGGGTGTTGATGTTTGGCTCTAACAGCTACCTTGGTTTAACCAATCACCCATTTGTAAAAGAAGCCGCAAAAAAAGCCATTGACAAATACGGCAGCGGGTGTGCAGGTTCAAGATTTTTAAACGGAACGCTGGATTTACACCTTGAACTGGAAGAAGCATTGGCCCAGTTTGTGGGTAAAGAAGCTGCATTGGTTTTTAGCACAGGTTACCAGGTAAATTTAGGTGTGATATCTGCTCTCGGCGGCAGAAATGATTTTCTTTTTTCGGATGAACTGAACCATGCCTGTATTATTGATGGTGCCCGTTTATCATTTTCTAAATTGTATAAGTACGGTCATGGTGACATGGCTCACCTCGAAAAATTATTGGCGGGTGTTCCATTAGAAGCTTTTAAGATAATTGCTACCGATGGTATTTTCAGCATGGAAGGAGACATTACCAAGCTGAATGAAATTACCGACCTCGCAAAAAAATACAATGCCACTGTTTTTGTGGACGATGCTCACTCATTGGGTGTATTAGGACCACAAGGTCAGGGTACTGCAGCACATTTTAATATTGCACACAAAGTAGATTTAATCATGGGCACCTTTAGCAAATCACTGGCTTCCATTGGCGGTTTTATTGCTGCCGATAAAATAGTGATTGAATACTTAAAACACCATGCACGTTCCCTCATTTTTAGTGCGAGTATTTCTCCGGCGGCGGCGGCAGCGGCATTGGCTTCATTGAATGTATTAAAGGAAGAACCGCAGCGGATAGAAAAACTCTGGCAAAATACTCATTATGCATTGGATGCGTTTGCTAAAGCTGGTTTTGATATCGGACTGTCGGAATCACCCATTATACCCATTTTTGTAAGAGACAACGAAAAGACATTCCTAATGGCGAAGATGCTGATGGACGAAGGTATTTTTGTAAATCCGGTCGTGTCACCCGCAGTAAGCAGCGATTCATCGATGATTCGTTTTTCACTCATGGCAACGCATACTTTCAAACAGATTGATTTCGCTGTAGAAAAAATTAAAAAAATTGCATTTAAATTGAAGGTGCCACAAATAAATGCCGAAAGAGCATGATTACCATAAAAGCGGTAGAAACAAAGACAGAGTTAGCTTCTTTTATTGATTTTCCTCATAAACTGTTTGAAGGAAATAAAAATTATGTACCCGAACTGCACATCGCCCAGCGGGATGTTCTAACGCCAGGTAAACATCCATTTCACAATCACTCGGTGATGCAGTTGTTTTTGGCGTATGATGGCGGTGAGATCAAAGGTCGCATTGCAGCTATTTTTAATAACAACCACAACGCTTTTAAAAATGTAACAGATGGGTTTTTCGGCTTTTATGATTTATACAATAATGCGGAGGTTTCTACAAAGTTGCTGACGGAAGCTGAAAAATGGCTGTTGGCAAAAGGGGCAACTAAAATGATCGGTCCCGTTAACCCATCCACCAATGAAACAGCAGGTTTGCTGATTGAAGGTTTTGATTCGCCACCAGTGGCAATGATGACTTACAACAATCCCTATTACCTTGATTTGTTAACCGCAGCCAGATTCGAAAAAAGTGTAGATCTGTTAGCATATAATTTACCCACAAACGTAGTAAATAAAAGATCCCTTGCACTAAAAGACACCTTGCGCAAAAGACTGTCTGAAAGAAATATTACAATCAGGAATATTAATTTAAAAGATTATAAAAACGAAGTAGAAAAAATACTTTCAGTGTACAATGATGCATGGATAGAGAATACCGGATTTATACCCATGACGGACGAAGAGTTTAAATACCTGGCAAAAGATCTTAAAATGATTTTGGATAAAGATTTTGCAATGGTAGCTGAACATGAAGGAAAAACCATTGGTTTTGCGCTGGCCATCCCTGATATTAACCAAACATTGATAAAAATAAAAAGGGGGCGCTTATTGCCAACCGGTATTTTTAAATTATTACTGGGTAAAAAGAAAATTAATTACGTACGGGTAATTGCGCTAGGTGTAAATAAAGAATATAGAAAAGCAGGCATTGAGGCTTTTTTTTATGCTGAAATAATTCAACAGGCGATCAATAAAAAGTTAACAGGAGGTGAAGCTTCGTGGATTCTGGAAAACAATGAAATGATGAACAATGGATTGATAAAGATGAATGCTACAGTTTATAAACGTTACCGGATTCTTGAAAAATCAATATGAGGCAAAAGGTATTAATAACAGGAGCCAGTGGTTTTTTGGGATACCACCTTATTCAGTCAGCAATTGAGAATGGATTGGAGGTGTATGCAGCCATAAGGAAGAACAGTGATATCAAGCACTTGGAAGGACTGCCGGTTCAATATCTTTTTCTCAATTATGAGAATGAAGAAGATATCACACAACAGTTAGCTGCCCATCAAATTTATTTCATTGTGCATGCTGCTGGTGTTACCAAAGCCATCCACCAGGATGAGTACAACCAGATAAATGCCGGGTACACGCTCAATCTGGCAAGGGCTGCAGAAAAATTGGGTAGCAACTTTAAAAAAATGGTTTTTATCAGCAGTCTTGCTGCGATAGGACCGTTACCGGATCAAAATAATAAACTACTTGATGACACTTTTCCAAACCCCGTTACAGCATACGGACGCAGTAAACTGCTGGCAGAAAAAGGTTTGGCTGGAGTTAATTTGCCCGTAATCATATTGAGACCAACAGCTGTATACGGGCCAAGGGATAAAGACATTTTCATCCTTTTAAAAACATTGAACAGTGGCTTTGACCCTTATATCGGAAATTTTATTCAGCAGCTAAGTTTTGTGCATGCAGGAGATGTGGCGGATGTGGCCGTAAAGTCGCTCTTAATAAATGAAACAACCGGTAGCTACAATATAACCGATGGTAATAGTTACAACAGATACCAGTTCTCAGATATAGCAAGGGAAATTTTAAAAAAGAAAGCATTTAGATTTCACCTCCCCATGCCGCTGGTACGTTCACTGGCATTTGTATTGGAAACCACCAATGGCTGGATTAAAAAACCATCCGTTCTGAGCAGGGAAAAGTTGCACGAACTGGCCGCAAAAAACTGGATCTGTGACATCAGCAAGGCAAAAAAAGAACTTGGTTTTTCACCGAAATTTGATTTGCAAATGGGGCTGGAAAATTCAATCGCCTGGTACACTAAAAACAACTGGTTGAAATAAAACATGTAGAATTTAATCACTAAAATACAAAGTATGAAACAAAACATCATCCCGGCCGATGGAAGACTTGGCATCCTTATACCGGGTTTAGGAGCCGTAGCAACCACTTTTATTGCAGGTGTGGAAGCAGTAAAAAAGGGCATTGCAAAACCAATAGGTTCCCTTACTCAAATGGGCAATATCCGCTTAGGTAAAAGAACAGAAGATAGATTTCCAAGGATCAACGAATTTGTTCCATTGGCACAGCTGAACGACATCGCATTTGGCGGATGGGATATCTATGAAGACAATGTATATGAAGCTGCCGTAAATGCGAAAGTATTGGAGATGCCTTTACTACAGTCTATACAAAAAGAACTGGAAGCCATCAAACCAATGAAAGCTGTTTTTGACAGGTCGTATGTTGCGAACCTGGATGGAACAAATGTAAAAACAGGCGCTACCAAATATGATCTTGCGATGCAGGTGATAGATGATATTGAAAATTTTAAAATTGTCAACAACTGCAACCGGGTGGTAATCGTATGGTGTGGCAGTACAGAAAAATACATTGAGTCAACAGACATTCACAGCACCATTGAAAAATTTGAAGCTGCACTAAAAAACAATGAAAGCCTGATTGCTCCGAGTATGATTTATGCTTATGCCGCCATAAAGACCGGCGTACCTTTTGCAAACGGAGCACCCAATTTAACCTGCGATATACCAGCTTTAACAGAGCTGGCCAAACAAACACAAACACCAATCGGCGGTAAAGATTTTAAAACAGGTCAAACGTTAATGAAAACGATTCTGGCTCCCGGATTGCATGCAAGGGCATTGGGTGTAAGCGGTTGGTTCTCTACCAATATCCTTGGTAACAGAGACGGATATGTGCTGGATCATCCGGATAATTTTAAAACAAAAGAGGTTTCTAAACTAAGTGTGCTGGATGAAATTTTCAGACCAGAATTGAACCCCGAATTATATGGCGAGATGTACCATAAAGTAAGAATCAATTATTATCCACCCCGGGGCGATAACAAAGAAAGCTGGGATAACATTGACATCTTTGGCTGGCTGGGTTACTCCATGCAGATCAAAATAAATTTCCTTTGCAGGGATTCTATTTTAGCAGCACCTATTGTATTGGATCTTGCCTTGTTAATGGACCTTGCAAAACGTGCTGAGATGAGCGGTATCCAGGAATGGTTATCCTTCTACTTCAAATCACCACAAACACTGGAAGGTTTAAGTCCTGAGCATGACATTTTTAAGCAATTGATGAAAATGCAAAATACGCTGCGCCATATGATGGGTGAAGATTTGATTACACACCTTGGACTGGATTACTACCAGGAACTTGTAGAAACGTTATGATAAAAATTCATGCACTCATTGCATCCGTGTTGGGTATTGGTTACGTAGGTAAAGGCGGCGGTACGTTAGCTGCAGTAGTGTTTTGTATAATCTGGTTTTTATTACCTGCCGGTTACAATCAAAGTAATTGGCAGGTTTTAATAACTATGCTCATTGTAGTAATTGGAATCTGGAGCTCATGCGAAGTGGATTCCATTTGGGGTAAGGATAGCAGTAAAGTGGTAATTGACGAAATTGCCGGAATGGCCATTGCCCTTTTATTTGTGCCGCATCAGGTTGTATTCGTAATGATCAGTTTGATAGGATTTAGATTTTTCGATATTGTAAAACCACTGGGGGTTAAAAAACTGGAAGCATTACCAACTGGCTGGGGCGTGATGGCAGATGATTTACTTGCAGGATTATATGCACTAGCTACCACTCAATTATTGATATGGATAGCGAATAAATCGGGACTGAATGAAAACATTTTTTAAAGCCAACATTGCTTCTTTTACCGCAAGTTTCTGCGACTACCTGGTTACCATAATTTTTAAGGAATTTTTATTAATCAATGCGGTAGGTTCCAGCATAATAGGAACCACCTTTGGAGGCATGATCAATTTTTTAATTGGGCGACACTGGGTATTTCAGTCAACAGAATCGGCTTCATTTTTTCAGGCAAAAAGATACTTTATTGCATGGATGGGGAACCTTATTTTAAACGGGTCTGGAGTTTTTGTATTAACAGAGCTAATGGGTATTCATTATATGATCGCCAAACTAGCTACCTCATTAACAATCGCAGTTGCCTATAATTACCCAGTTCAAAAGAACTATGTGTTTAAAAATATTGATATTGATGAAAAGGATGAAAATAATAAATAAGGCGGTGCTCCTATTTACACTGCTGTGTTTTGGGCTTTTGTCCAATGCGCAAACAGTTGTGAAAGGTTTTGTAAAGGACGC
>JBBQQP010000035.1:0-15974 GCA_038215675.1 Chitinophagales bacterium
ATACCTTCTTTATCACCCAATAGCTGGTTACTGTTTACACTATCCGCAATACCGCACCATGGCTCAATACAAATAAAATCAGCATCCTTTGCAGCCCAGATACCGAGGTAAGGAAATTCTTTAAACGAAAAAGTAAAACCGATGGGATGCTTACCAGATTTCAAATCCACCGAATCTGATTCAAGATTTTTTAATACGATGGCATCCTTGTAAAATAAAGATTTTGTCAATGGTAAACGGTCGGTATTTTCCAGCAGAGCCGTCGGAGCAGACTCAATCAACCCCGTTGAACTGATTGGCCAGCGCCCGGCATTTTCGGTTTTATTAAACTTCAGGTAATAATCTTCATAAGCAAGTTCATCAGCAATCGGCAATTTAAAAGCGGGATGGGCTCCTACTGAAAAAAGCATTTCATCACTTCCATTATTTTTTACAACGTATGTAACGGAAAGGTTGTTTCCATCAATGGTATAAATGAGTGAGAAGGAAAATTGAAACGGGTAAACTGATAACGTTTGCGCATCATTTTTTAGTTCAAAACTGATGGATGTAGCTGTTTGATTGGTAACAGTAAAAACTTTTTCCCGTGCAAAACCATGGCGACTCAGTTCATAACTTTTACCATTCAATGAATAGCTATTGTTTTTTAAAGTGCCAACAATGGGGAATAATACTGGTGACTGTTTTGCCCAAAATTTCGCATCCCCATTCCACATGAATTCGTGGCCGTTTGCCTTGCTAAATAGACTGCTCAACTCAGCACCCAACGTATTAATCTCAACTCTAAGCAAATCATTTTCAATTGTGCACATCATTTTAAATATTTAAATGTTTGATCGGGAATTTATCATCGCAAGGTAATGCCCATTCGCCAACTATAAAAACAGGTTCATCGCCATTGATTTTTCTTAACTATAAAAAACGGCTGAAGGGCTTTGGGAACCCATCAATCGCTATCCTTTCCGTACCAACCTTTTTTTAACTCTTTATTCATTGGGTTCAATATGTATCAACACATGGCCTAGCTGGGGAATTTCCTTTCGCAGCCTATCTTTTAGCTGGTGGGCAATCAGGTGTCCATCATGAACCGAGATGCTTCCCAGCACTTTTGCATGAAGATCTACATGGTATTGCATTCCTGCTTTGCGGATAAAACATTTTTCCGTACCTGTAATACCCTCTACAGTCAGCGATACTTTCCTGATTTCAACTACCAGCTCTTCATTTAATTGTTCGTCCATTATTTCACCCAAAGCAGGCCTGAAAATAAGGTAGCTATTGTACAAAATAAATCCCGATGCAAACAGTGCAGCCCAGTCATCTGCGGTTTCATATCCTTTACCAAAAAAGAGTGCAATTGAAATTCCGATAAAAGCCGCTATTGAAGTAATTGCATCGCTGCGGTGATGCCAGGCATCCGCTTTTAGAGAGGAACTATTGGTCTCTTTACTTTTCCTTATTACCAACCGGTAGGAAATTTCTTTCCAGATAATAATGGCCCCCAACACAAGCAGTGTCCAGGGTTTAGGAAGGCCATGCGGTGCGCCAATATTCCTGATACTTTCATAAGCAATGATCACTGCTGAGGTGATTAAAAACCCTACCACCAAAAAAGTAACCAGCGGCTCAGCACGGCCATGCCCATAAGGATGATTGGCATCGGCAGGTCGGCTCGAATATTTGATTCCAAAAAGTACCAGAAAAGAAGAGAAAATATCGGTAGTCGATTCTATGGCATCCGCCATTAATGCATAAGAGTTACCAAAGTATCCGGCGATCCCCTTGATGAGCGCTAAACAGGTATTTCCAGTAATGCTAAAGATAGTCGTTCTAATGGCCGTTTGTTCGTTTGTCATTCTATGCTATTAAAGGTTTGATAGAATGTGCGGTATTTTAAATGGGCAAAAAACAATGCGATTTACCCTAAAACACCGTTAGATAATTAGGTTGAAGATAACAACAAATCGATACAAATGAATGACCATCAAAGAAATTGAAAATTGCAGGTTGTAACAGTAAAATATCTTTGAACATTTAAGTTGAACCCGTTATTGGTGGCGATGTAAATAGTTTAAGCAGACAGACTAAAACAAAATTGATCACCGACAAAAATTATCCCACAAAAGAAACAAATCCTTAAAAGATTCTATTATAAAAAATGAATATTTAAAAAGGCATCCGTTTCCCAAAGCAAAAAAAAACTTTAGCCTGTCTGGTCATGCAACAAATCCGAAGATCAACATGGTATTTTTTGTGAAAGCGATAGCGTACTTTTCAATACTATTTTTTGCAGCATGTATCTGTGAGAAAAAGTAAGATTTATTCTTATTTATCGCCTTATAAATCATTATTAATTTTTTTGCCTAAATTGAAGGCTTAAGTTAAAAACGATTCATATGAAAAAAAATCAGCAATGCCGTAGGCATCCATTTTCTGTTAAGCTGCTACTGCAGTTTGTTGTACTATTATTTGCGGCGGGCATTGCCGGCGCAAATGAGATTGATATCCATAAAAATGCAGATCCTGCGATTGAAGGAAGATGGGATATCACCATCAACCAGAATGGAAAAGAAATACCTTCATGGCTTGAAGTACGTCACTCGGGTCACCATATGTTGGTTGGGCAATTTGTGGGTTCAGGCGGAAGTGCCCGACCTATTTCAAGAGTAAATTTTAGCAACGGGAAAATAAGTTTCACACTGCCACCACAATGGGAGGAGGAAAGCAATGACATTGCCGTAGAAGGCACGTTAACCGGGCAAACACTGGCTGGCACTATTACCGGCAGTGATGGTAAAACGTTTAATTGGACAGGTGTTAGAGCACCATCATTGCGCAGAGATCAAGCGCCGGTTTGGGGCAAACAAACAAAATTATTTAGCGGCACTGATCTTAAAGGATGGCATGCAATGGGTAACAACCAATGGGTTGCAAAAGGAGGTATTTTAAGCAGTCCGCATTCGGGAGCCAACCTGGTAACGGATCAAAGTTTTACCGACTTTAAATTACACATTGAATTTCGTTATCCTGCAGGCAGTAACAGTGGCGTATACCTGCGTGGCAGATATGAAGTGCAGGTGAGCGACAGTAAGGGAAAAGAGCCATTGAAAGATGAGCTCGGCGCCATTTACGGCTTTATATCTCCCATAGAACAAGTAGCAAAGGGCCCAGGCGAATGGCAATCCTATGATATCACTTTGGTGGGTAGAATTGTAACAGTAGTGGCCAATGGAAAAAGGATTATTTGTGAGCAGGAAATACCCGGCATTACCGGCGGAGCCATTGATAGTAAAGAAGGCGAACCAGGACCGTTACTGATACAGGGGGATCATGGTCCGGTGGAGTACCGCAACATTTTGATTACGCTGGTTAAATAAATTGATTCTATACATTTCTAAAACAAAGGCCGATGCATGCATCGGCCTTTGTTTTTTTAAAAATTAAATTTACAAGGAAGATAGCTGCGGAAGGGAATTCGTATTTTAATTTAAACAGTCTTTCAGTAGCCGATGTGATCTGCAATATTTTACTTGTACAACAAACTACCCGGTCTGACCTGCGGTGCCTACCAGTTGGCTGTCTTAACCAGTCTGACCTGCGGTACTTACCGGTTGGTACCGCAGGTCAGACTGATTCGGAATATAGTTGGAATCTACTTTCCTGCCCTGGTGTCGTAGAATATTTTTACGATATTTTTCTCACCCAGTTTAGTCTCCATGGCATAATATTTCCGGCGCTTTCCATCAATGATTTCCAGTGCGGAAGTATTGGGTGGAATGGATCCGAGATTGTCTGCCATAAAAATAAACGTATTGGCGCCGGGTTTCAAAGTAACTGTTATAAACCGGGGACTGTTCATTACCGGGCAGCCTCTTACCAGCCACTCGCCGTTAATTTTTATGGAGATACTGTCACCGTCATTGATCACTTCATCCCATATTGCAAAGGTTAGTTGCTGTGTAGTAGAGATAATGCTACCAATTAACCTTTCGTCTTTTTCAAGATTCCTTTCTTTGACCGGAATGGTGTTTTCAGGGAAGTATCTTTCTTTCGATTGATCCGGATCGCATACCAGTTTTGCTACAATAAAAGTGGCTGCGCTATCCTTCCTGTTTGCAAAATCGAGCGTGAATTTTTTACTTCCAAATTGCAGATTCAGCTTGCCCGTATTGGGCAACGTATTGCCAAAATTATCTGCAAACAAGGTGAGTATATTTAGCCCCGGACTTAGGAGAATATCTTCTTCATATTTCTTCTTGTTGATTGCCACCTTATCCAGCACCACCTGCCCGTTTAAGGTTACCGTCACAACATCATTATCCTTTTTTTTAGTACTTGAAAAAGTTGCCGTACCATCTCTTGTCGGCAAATAAATCGTATCCTGCAAACCAAAATAGGCAGGCGACAAAGCGGGCTCAATAATCAGGGCCCGGTCTTTACCATTCCAGGGAATACTGCTAGTTTTTTTCAGGCTGATATCGGCTTCCCGTAAAAAAGTTTTTAGCCGCACTGCAGTTGCCTTTTTTTCAGGACTAACCCCAATGGTATCGGGCATTGTGAATTCTACCTGTTTCGATTGAATTTTTATAGAGTTTAATAAGGGCGCTCCTTTAAGATCTTTACTTAAATCAAATGTGCCGTTTAAAAGCCAGGTCCATTTGCCAAGGCCGAATGCAACTTCCTTTACAGGATATTTATTCCGGCTTATACCCAGCTCCCGGGTATTTTTTTTAACCAGCAATAAATCATATTCTCCTAAAAAGCTGTCGCAGTGTAAAGTTATGTGTGCCGGATACAAGACATTTCTTTCAGGATCGGCGATGGCCACTTCAATTATGATCGGAGATTTTCCGTCTGCTGGTAAATACTCCATTCGCCAAACACCGCAAAAGGCATCGGTTTGTGCCCAAAGCAACGCAGAAGTAAACAACAGGTAAAAAAATAATATCAACGGTTTGCTCAACACTGGTGGTTTCCAATTTATAAAAGTATACCACAAAGGAAACGAAAAAATAATTATGCAAACAATAATTCACCTTTCACAAAAACATACAAAAACGGATGCTGTTGAATAGCACCCGCACTAAAAATATACGCTTTTAAAACGTTCCTGCCAGCAAACATTTTGTCCTCGCCTGTCTCAGGGATAGCCTGCCCTACCAATACGCTATTGTCAGATTCCTAACATCTCATTTTGCAAAGACCTCAAAACTGCCAACGCCTATCAATTTATCGTCCTTTTTACTATTCACCACCTCGATATTTACACGACCAGCTTTACTAACCCTAACTAAAAACTTACCGTCAGATAACCGGGTTACTTTGCCTCCCGGCACATTGATTGCAATTGCCTCAGGTTTAATCTTTCTGGCTCTTACAGTGATCTCATTGTCGGTATTCGCAAGCAAGGAAAAAGGCTCTTTTGAAACAATTTCGAAGTCGGCACTCGTATTTAAAAAAGTGATGGGCTGTCTCCGATAAGCCTTTAAAGGAATTCCATTGCGGGTGGCCGGTATCCATTTCCCTGACATTCCTAAAACTCTTACCAGTTCATCTTCCATTCCATACCCCAATCGTGTTTCTGGCTTTAAATTACTAATTGAGCCATCTTTATCAACGATGAATAAAACGATTGCCTGGTATTGGCCTATGGGTGCTTCATTTTTTATAGGCACATCCGCTTTTAAATTTTTTTGTAAAAATTTAGTCCATGCGGCTGCTCCACCGGGATAAGACGCATCTACTTCTACTGCGGTGCTGTCTTTTGTGCCTGATAGTCTTGTACCGGCATCGGGGTTCACCTGTGCAAACGTTAACATTCCCGAAATCAGGTAACAGGCTGTAAAAATTGTTTTCATTGGGTACTTGTTTTTTTTCGGAAGGTAATTGATTTTTATACACTCTCTAGGAATTTGTAAACTTATATTTCAATCATCATTAGGACGGTTTTACATGCCCCATTTCAAAGAAACGCATCTACTGCTTTATTGAATCTTTTTTATAGATCGCCTAAGGCTGTCATCTGCGCTGCTAATAAGTGGTATGTTGTTTAACAACACTATTAATCCAATGAAGGGTCCTGCTGCCAATACCATATAAACATACTTTTGGCCGATATAATTTGCCAACAGGTTGATGGTTTGAATACTGATAATTGTGATGGAGAACCCAATACAATTGACGATGGTAAGGGAAGCACCCCTTGATTCTGCGGGGGCATTTTGCGCAACCAATGTTGAAAACAAGGGTGAGTCGGCAATGACTACCAACCCCCAAAAAAGCAGAAACACAATCAATAGCCATGCAACAGGGATGAATAAAAAAAAAGGAGAAAGCATACAGCACAAACCCGATAAGAACAGTGCAATGCTGGCTATCTTTTTAGCACCAAAACGTTGGGAGAATAATCCGCTAAAAACGCAAGACAATGCCCCCGATCCTATGATCACGAACGACCACAGCGGAACATCTAAACCGGCCTGCCGATAGCAACTGTTATAAGTGTTTAGCATCACCGGTACAAAGGCCCAGAAGGAATACAACTCCCACATGTGGCCAAAATATCCGATTGCTACAGAGCGGAAGTTTTTATTGCGAAACCCCGATAAAAACGAAGTGAAATTCACCCGTTGCCCTGGTTTACGAAATGGACCATCGGGTACCCATAGCAGCATTATTACTCCGCCGCTAAAAGCAAATGCCGATGTTGCATAAACAACAGTATGCCATGCAAAATTACCAGCGAAACTTTTTAAAAAATGTGGAAATGCAGTACCTATCACGAGCGCTCCTACCAGAAAACCCAACGACTTTCCCAATCCCTGCTGATAATGATCTGATGCGATCTTCATGCCCACCGGATAAATGCCTGCCAGAAAAAAACCTGTTAAAAAACGAAGCAGGAGTAATCCGGTGGGCTGAACCACTTCAAGAACAATGGCAAGATTGAACAATGCGGCAAAAATAGCACTGATAAAAAACACCCGTGAAGGAGAAAAACGATCGGCAATGGTCAATAACGCAAACACCAATGCCCCTGCAATAAAACCAAACTGCACTGCGCTGGTAATATGGGCTAAAAAAGCGGGCTGCAATTGAAACCGCAGGATGATATCAGGCAAAATAGCATTGCCGGCAAACCATAAAGAGGTACAACAAAACTGGGCTACAACTATCACCGGTAAAATACATCTCATAGCATGAATGTAGTAATTATTCTTTCTTTACGAAGTAATGTATCCAAGGTTGAATAAATACTAAGTGTAACGATAAAATTATACCTTTTAAATTACGCTTATTATTAGCCAGTTTTCATCCTGCCTTCATTTTTCTTAAATTACAATTTAGCAAAGCCCACAAGTTTACTGAAAGCAAATTGATAAAACTTGTGACTACTTTTACGACTGCGTATGACAGGCAAAAGACGGTAGGTACTTTATTTTCAACTATATATTTTCCGCGGCAGGATTAAGTGTGCAGACGCTGTCTTTAAATCCCCAACACTTCCTTCAATCTTACATACCCTGCCTTGCTCACGGGCAACCTGGCCCCGGTGGTGAGCAGCAAAAGGTGACTATCTTTTTCGTGCAAATCAATACGTGTAATAAGCGATGCGTTGATGATGTAGGAACGATGTATCCGGATAAACTCCTGTGGTGTTAAACTATCTTCAAAATACTGCATGGTCTTCTTTTTCAGAAAGCTGCCATCGGCTGTAATGATCTTTACATAATCATCTGCAGCTTCCAGGTATTGCACCTGTGCTACCGGGATGATCTTTATTTTGCCATTGTCTTTTACAACAATACGGTTGGTGGGAGCTGCGGTTTGCAGGGCCATGTCTACAACGGCATGCGTTGCGTTTACCCGTTGCTGTGTCAGCTTCTGCATGGCTTTGTCAAAGCGTTCTTTGCTAAAAGGCTTTAGTAAATAATCGGCTGCATGGGCATCAAATGCTTTGATGGCATACGCTTCAAAAGCCGTGGTAAAAATTACCAGTGGCGGGTGGTCGATCAACTCCAGCATTTCAAACCCATTTATTTTGGGCATTTGTATGTCCAGAAAAATCAGGTCGGGCTGGTGATGCTGAATTGCCTTCATTCCTTCAAAGCCATCGTTGCATTCTTCTGCAACTGTAATTTGTGGATAAGACTGCAAATATTCTTTTACGATCATTCGGGCCAACGGTTCATCATCAATTATAATTGCTTTCATGCTGTTGTGGTATGCTGATTATGGTAATAAATTGTTGTGCTTCTTTTTTTACTTGTAACAGATCTTGCCGGGCAAATAACAAAAATAACCGCCGCCGGATAGAAGACAGCCCAAAGCCGGTGCCTTTTAATGGTGTTGCCGTCAATTCATCAAATGGATTTTGCACACGCACTTCCAACAGGTCGTTTACTTTTTTTGCGGATATAAAAATAGTTATTTCGCCGATGGTGTCGTACAATCCAAATTTGATGGCATTTTCAACCAGCGGCTGTAGCAACATGGATGGAAGCCGCATTAGCAAAGCTGCTTCTTCCGTTTCAATTTTGGTTTGCAGGCGATAGCCAAAGCGTACTTTTTCAATATCAAGGTACAATTGCAGGTACTGTAATTCCTCTTCAAATGTTGTCCATTGCAACTCTCCTTTTTTTAATGTGCCTCGTAAAAAATCGCTCAACTGCTGTATCATGTGTCTTGCCTTTTCAGGCTGGCTACCCGTTAAAGCACTGATAGAATTGAGGCTGTTGAATAGAAAATGAGGTTGCAATTGTTGGCGCAGTTTATTCAATTCTGCCTCACGTGCAAGGCGTTCCATATCCTGTTGGCGTGCTGCATCTGCCTGTTCGTCACGCTGCGAATACCAAAGTAAACTCAATACGGTGCAACACCCAATCATTAAAAATGCAATGGCAAACCGGATGTAGGAGGATTGTGCCAGGGATTGCATATAGGTAAAATTATTTTTATACAAGGCCCACAAACTTACCCGAACCAATAGCAACCACAACAAGCTAAGGCCAATACTGATAACGAGCACATACCAGTATTTTTCCCGCTTGGGTAAATAATAGCGCATGTTATTGATCACCAGCAAACAGGCGGCTTCCAGCCAAAGGTTACTGACGATGGCATCAGCAATTGCTGTGGAAGTTGCGAAGCCGAAATCCTGCAACACCACTATTTGCAGCACACTCCAGATGCCAAACCAGGCAATAAAGCTGGCAAAGAAAATCGTGACTATTTTTCGGTGTGCAGAGATATTACGTGGCACTAATGATGTTGTTTAAACCGGTGAACTGATGCAGGCCCTGCTGCAATAATTGACTGGCCGCTTTTTGAATACTGCGAATGTACAAATTGGCATCGGCTTCTTCCCGTTTAACAGAATTGATTTCTGCCCCATCCGTGGCATACACCAGTGGAACCAATTCGCATACATCGATGAACTTCCATTGCACAGCAACTAAATTTTCTTCTACAGTTTTTAAACAATCACCTTCGCCTAGCAATCTCGCTTTGTGAAAAGCGTGCAATTCGTCCTCCGCATAAATAAGCCGGAGCTGTTCATCAAACTGAGGTGTATGATTGCCATTGCCGCAAACAATTTGAAAAACCAGTTTTGCAAGAAACCATTTCATGAGTTGATAGTTTTGGAGATATGTGATATTGTGAAGGGTGATATTGTGAATGGTGAATGGTGAATGGAAAATTGTCAATGGTGAATGGTGAATGGTCAATCGCTAAAGGTGTTCAGTTCCAAATCGAATGATTAAAACCAAGTTGCATTTTGAGTTAATAATTGACATTAATAACCAGTGATTTCTGCTAAGCAATCAGAGCGGTGTAAATTTTCACAATTCAGCTTTCACCATTCTCCACCCGATAGCTATCGGGTCACAACAATTCGCTCATTCCCCATCACTCATTCCTCATCACTCATCACTCATCACTCATTACTCATTACTCATCACTCATTACTCATTACTCATTACTCATCACTCATCAATCATCAATCATTACTCATCTAATAGCTCCTGATCTCTACTCCGCCGAACACCGCAGATCCCCTCAGTATAAGAACTTTTTCAGGATTGATACTGGCGGATGGGTTAAATCGTCTGTTGTCGTCTACGCCATGAAATATGCCGTCAATTTCGTTTTGAACGGACCAATGCGAAGGCACAACCAATTTTGCTCCACCGAATACCACTTCAAATTTAATGGTGACCGGACTGTTTATTTCTGCCTGGCTTAGGTCTATTTCTGCCCCTCCAAAAACGGAGGAGATATGCCCACCTTGAAATTTTTTAGAAACCACATTTTTTTTCACCCCGCTAAATACAGAACGCACAAGCAGGTAGTCGCTGCTATCAACCGAGGCAAACGGTGTTGAATCGCCGGAAGAAAAGGTAGGCGTGGTGGATTTCCATTGATCATTGGTAGCAACGTTTTTGATATCGGTCCATTCCCTTTTTCCGGGGCGAATGATAAAAAGTATACCAGCTGCAATAATTACAAGCGGCCAAAATAAAGGCTGAAGACCCAGCCATGGCATAAATTTAGTTACAAGGAAGAAAACACCCACACCGATTAGAATGAGCCAGGAGTTGTTTCTGAAATTGTGTTTAAATCCTGTGTAGATGCCGACCAATATCAAAATGATTGGCCAGCTAAACAACCAGCCCGGCATAAAAAAACCTGTATTGCGCAACAGCAACGCTGCTCCCACGCATACCAATATCAAACCGCCGATTACCCTGCCGCCTTCCCTGTCTTTAAGATTCCTATTCTTTTCCATTGTGTTGTTTTTTGTAATGATGATTCATTTTATAACACAAATGTAAAAGGGGTTGGCAACTTATGAAAGTTGCTTTAGGCAGGTGTTCAATAAATGGCGGTAAACGGTGGTATTTTGCAGGTAGAATGGTATACGAATCATTTTCCAGTCAATGCAAGGTAACTTATGCATGAATATTACCTGGGGAGGAGCTACCAAATTTTTCTATTGAAATAATAAAAGCTATTTAACCAACCAGTCTTTACCGCACTAACACCACATATCCCTTCTTCTTAATTTTTTGATTGCGGTAGTCCGTTCCTTCTGCATACCATATAAAGGTGGCAGGATCCTGGCTATTGCCTTTATAAGTTCCATTCCATCCGGCAGATTCTATATTGCTGTCACTATACAATAATTGTCCAAGGCGATTGTAAACTCTAAATATATCCAATGATTTTAACCCCAAAGCGATCGGTCTGAAAAAATCATTGCGACCATCACCATTGGGTGAAAACGCCGTTGGCACGTAGAAGCCGGGCTGCACCTGATACACCTTTACTTTAATGCTGGCAACATCAAAACAACCTGCTGCATTGCTCACTTTCACTGCATACTCAATATCGTTTTGCGGCAGTGCCACGGGATTAGCGGTATTGGTATTATCAAGCCAACGGGCGGGCGTCCAAAGATAACTGGTGCCGCCGGTTGCCAATAATTGTAAGGGCTGATCCAGCACTACGGATGTATCACCCGACCCTGCCCACGCATTCACTTTGGACACCAACACCTGCACGGTTGCCTGCCTGCTTTTGGGACATCCCAGGGTGTCGGTAACCGTTACTGTATAGCTGATATTACCGGACGGGCTGACTGCTACCGGGTTTGCAATAAAGCGATTATTTAAATAAGTAGCCGGACTCCACGTATAAAAGCTTCCGCCAGATGATTGCAACTGAGCGGATGTACCAAAACAAATGGTGGTATCTCCCCCTGCATTGGCATTCGGATAGGGTACCACTTTTACGAGCACCTCATCCCGGGCATTGCATTTTCCAATACTGGCGAGTACGCTGTACCGGGTGGTGATCAAAGGTTTTGCTGTAGGATTTTTTAAGGTTACATCATTCAGGCTTGCACCTGCAGGCAGTTCCGTCCATCGGTAATTCAACGCATCACTGGATAACATTAAAGTAATGGGATCTGTCTGGCAAATGGTAGTGTCAATTCCTCCTTTGATTGTAACGAAACTTTTTACATCTACAAAAACGGAATCGGTACCAACGCAGCCAAAAGGATCGGTCAATGTTGCAAAATATTGGGTGGGTACATCCGGACTTACAAGCGGCGTAAATGAAGTTAGATTATTGATGTTGTAATTTGGACTCCACAAAACGGAGCCAACACCAATGGTATTTAATCGCAGGGTATCTATCGTACAAATCAATGTATCGTTGGTTAAGTCCAATGCCGGCCTGTCTGTAAGTAAAACTGACCGGGTTATGGTTTCATTACAGCCTTTATCATTGGCGACCTTAAACGTGACCAGATAATTTGCTTTGCTGGTGTAAATATGTACCGGATTTTGTAAGGCAGAGGTGTTGGAGACACCACCAACATCGCCAAAATTCCAGTCCCATTTGTTTACGTTTCCATAAGTAGTAGTTGATTGATCAAAAAACTGCACGGGGTTATTGATGCATTGCCCCTGCACACCAAACTCTGGTACAAACACCGGGTACACTTTTACAATTGAAATGGCAGAATCAGTGCAAGGCAAATTTTTATTAATGTATAATTTTAATACATAAGTACCTGTATCCGGATAAGTAAAGATTGGGTTTGAAAGATTGGAAGTATCGGTTGTTACACCCGCTACACCAAAATCCCAGGTATAGGTTTTAATATTTCCACCGGAAGCTTTATTAATAAATGAGCGTGTAAAACTTGTACAACTAAAGTACTCTGGCTCCAGTATAGCCTGTGTGTTGGAGCAATCTGCCACGGTTATATGCAAAGATTTATGTACAACGGATTTTATAATTGTTGTGCCCCGTTTATATTCAGTAACCGTGCAGGTTACCACATAAGTGCCTTCTACCGAAGGAGCGATTCCACTCACAATACCTGTTTGGGGATTGATTGAAACAGCCGCCCCCAGTGGTTGGCTTCCGGTGAAGGGAGGTAAATAGCCAACAAAGCTAAAAGGAGGAGGATCCGATGCGCCATTGCATTGTGCACCATTGCCACGGGAGGAATACAAGGCATCTGTAAATGCATAGGAAAGCGAATCTCCATTAATATCTTCTGCTCCAAAATTGAAAGTAAAATAGTTATCCTTACAGATAATGGCCGTATCGTTTTGAGCAAACAGAGCACTTGAATTTTGAAAGGCCAGCGGATCCAAAGCGCCGGAACCGGGAATGCTGACCGTCCAGGTATCTCCAATGGCACTGGAGCCTGGCTGAAGATTGATGATATTTGGAATCCGGCAACAACGTTGATAAGATACTACGTATCCTGAGGGAGTAATTGGCAGGTCTCTGCTAAACTGGTAGGTAGCAATTTTATAACAAATGTTGGGGATGTCACTGATACATGGATGGCATGCCTGCGAGGTACAATTCTGAATATCAGTGATCCCGTTATTAATTACATTCACTGATTCCACTAAAGAATTATTACCGGCATTGAAGATAGAAATATTGATATCCGGGCAGAATTGGTTGGCATTGAGTATACACTCGGTATATACCTTTAGCGTGATTATGTAACGGCCGGTATTGGGTGCTGTTCCGGCACCTGCATATTGATAATACATCCATCCTCCCTTTGTATGATTTGCAAAAGAGGTAAAAAATGGCCCGATAAAAAAAAGAGAAAGCAAGATCCTTTTCATTCGAAAAAATTAAATTCCTTTTACCGCCCGGAAATTTCTTTGTGACTTACAGGATTTCAAGTTACAACATTCCAATGTTTATACGATATAAAAATATGTAAGGTTGCCAATGAAAATAATAATAGTTAAACAGAGCGAGAAATAGTTGCAAACGAAAAAGAATGAACAATTTAAGATTGAAAAGTAAGGAAGGAATCGTTAATTATTAGAAATCCTTAAAATGCTTTTGCAACAACCTCGATGGGATCCAAACCGTTTATTTATGGGCCGCTAACGGTCGTTAAACTTTAAAAAGCTCCGACGCAGAATCCATCCTCATGAGCCGGATTCTATCCTGTATCTTCTTGTAACTTTTTCTTGTCACTCGTCGTGAATTAACTCTACACTTTTATTGATTCAAGCTGTTAAAAATATCCACTAAACAAGTAATTGCAAAACGTGTACATTTCTGTTTTAGAAACAAAAAAAGCAGACGCTGTTAAACAGAAACCTGGCGGGAATAATCCACCGGCAGTGTGTGCACAATCTTTTCCAACTGTTTGGTTATGAAACTTATGTGTAAATGCTGATGCCTTCCATTTGCGGACCAGCAGAATAACATGGCGCCTTGTGAATTAACGTAGTTAGCAAATCATTATGCAAGTTGTATTAGTAAACTCAACCTGCTTTTTTGGTTAACACTTCGGCCGTTGGCCAATAACACACAACGGCGGCATGCCTTATTAGGTGATTTTTTTAGAACATACCAGTAAGGGCAAAGCGGCTCACCACGAGCAATCAGCCAAGCCGTGTGGATGTTGCACTTTAATCAATGAACCCTATAATTCGGCAACAAAATCATTCTAACATCAGCTGGTGTAGTTTTCAATAGTACCAATAATAAGCTGACCATCAGCGCTTGCGGCAAACAGCCGCCATCGGAAGGTTCACTTTTTGGATATTAAGATAAATCTCCGCTTTTATATTAGTTATTTTTAAACAAATTCCTTGTAACATATCACTTAAAATAGCAAGAAAGTGCTATGTTTATTAAGTAATTAAAAAACTAGAGGTAATTTTTAAAACAATACGAATCTATATGATCTCAATTACTAACATTTGTTTATCTGACAATCCGAAGGCAATTGTAAAAGAATCAAGGTCTGGTATTCCAACCTCTCAGGATGGAATTTTCAGAATTAATATTTCAAATGAAATAGTTCCAAGACCTTACGTCATGCTTTTTATTAAAAAGGTAATTAGCCATAAATATGAATATGATCATGAAATTACATATTGGGGCGATTTTCAAGAAAACGAAATAATAAAATGGAATGGCCCCAACCCTGAGTTAATATATGACGTAATTAAAAAACAATCTAGTTTAAGCTTTAATGGTATTTATGCAGCGCAATTATTATTTGGAGAATTTGAACATGATACCCTATTTAAGCTCAGCCATTTAGAAACTCTCAGAGAGTTAAGGAATAAAGGCTTGGAGATGCCCAGTAAAGGTCACTTTGTAACAATAAAACAAAGAGATTACATTCGATGATAATCAATACTTGCAAAATATGAACAACAATTATAAATCTCCTGAATGGCGCAGAAAAAGGAAAATAATTTTGAACAGGGATAACTATACCTGTATAGATTGTGGAGCTTTTAATCCTATGTGCGGAACGGTTTTTCGCCAAAGTAATTCAAATTTCGAAAAACATGATTATACATATTTCCGTCTGGCGGGTTGGAATCATTACAAGATTTATTCTGATAAAATTGGACGGACAATTGAAGTAGATTTGCATAATTGCAGATTCGTTTTCGCCACTATGCAGGTCCATCATTGCAAATACGTAATGGAAAAAAATCTATGGGAATATGATGATATCGATTTGGTGACTTTATGCAAGACGTGTCATACTAAAAGACATGAGGAATCTGAAATTGCCTTTTTCGATATAAATAATAAATATCTCTACTCAAAAAAACTCATTCCTCTTGACCACCAGGATGAAAATGATTCTGACGGCGAAATCCCTAAAAGTTTTTGTCCTAAATCGACTTACTTCTTATTCGATTATGAAAATGAGGATGAAATGAGTAAGATCGTTCGTCAAATAGTTGATGACTTTTTTGGTAATTCATTTGCTGGATGGTGAATAGGTTTTATTCCCTCTTTCCAGCAACCCCCAGCAGGCGCAGAACCCCCACAGGCGCAGGACTCCTTCCAGTGTCTGCCCTGTTAATAATCTGTATTTCAAAAGGGCGACTCATTATCAAATCACACACACGACTAAGACTGAGCGTTTGAGAATAAAACCAAAT
>JBBQQP010000036.1:0-15898 GCA_038215675.1 Chitinophagales bacterium
ATGACCAATGCCTGGATATAGGTGCGTTGGCTGCTTAAAAAATTACCGAACTATTGGTATTTTAGCTAAACATAAAATCATGAGCGCAATAAAAAATGTAATATTCGACTTAGGTGGCGTACTATTAAATGTGGACTACCACAAAACTGCAGATGCCTTTAAAACTCTGGGGGCAGTGCAATTTGATGAACTTTACTCCCAGACCAATGCCAATCATTTATTTGAATCCTTGGAAACGGGTTCAATTTCAGAAGATGACTTTTACAAGGCTATTTATCAATATTGTAAAACGGGTACCACACGTAATCAAATGGAGTTGGCATGGAATGCCATTTTGCTTGATTTCAGAAAAGATAGTTTAAATGTTTTAAGCAGTATAAAAGATAAATACAATCTGTACTTATTGAGTAATACCAATAATATTCATTTAACATCATTTAATAAAACCTTGTTGGTAGAAACGGGCAATTCATCTCTGGACCATTATTTTATAAAAAGCTACTATTCGCATCTGATCCAAATGCGCAAACCTTATGTAGAAACGTACAACTGGGTTCTGAAGGATGCAAAAATGATTGCATCGGAAACGCTGTTTATAGATGATTCGGTCATTAATATCAGGGGAGCGAAGGAGGCAGGCATTCAAACACATCTCTTATTGCCTACGGAACAAATCGGTGACTTAAATTTGTAGCACCTTTTTGTTACGATACCTTGGGCTAGGTGTTCCCATCGGTTATTTTATATTCCTAATTAATAGCGCTAAACCAGTTGCATAAGCGAAAATATCTTTTAAAAGGTGTCTTTATTTAACCTCCTCAAAGTCAATGTAGTCATCGTTTTTACCAGTAGTAGCTGTGGACTTTTGGGTAGTTGTAAAATTAGCAGCTTGTTGCTGGTGCTGGTTCATCTTTTCCTGCATTTGGGAATTCATATCCCCAAATTGTTTTTTTACCTGTTTTGTGGTTTTTACTACAGGTATAATAAAATCGAATACTAATTTGTATAATAGGTAGAGCATAAACAGCTCAAACGCAAGTCTTAAAATGTTCATATGGTAAAGGTATAAATCAAATAAAAATAAACCTGTTAAATTTCCTGACGAATTGTAAAATAAATCAACTTTTTAATTCTTTTTCTATTTTGGCGGTTTATTATTACTTACATATATTTGCAAACGGAAAATGAAGCAAAAGAAGGGAACGAGGACCGTTCCCTTCTTCTTTTACTATGACTGAAGACATTACATCTATACAAGCTATTGAAACATTGGTAGGACAATTGTTGTCTGAAACAGAAGACACATTTCTGGTTTCTATACGCATAAAACCTACCAACAACATTAAAGTTTTTTTAGACGCCGATTCAGGTTTAAACATTGATAAGTGTGTTAAAATAAATAGGGCGATGTATCGTACAATTGAAGAAAAAGGCTGGTACCCCGAAGGCAATTTTTCGCTGGAGGTGTCAAGTCCGGGTATAGACGAGCCGTTTAAAATCTTTAGACAGTACACAAAGAATATTGGAAGAAATGTGGAAGTAGTACTCAATGACGGAAGTATAACAGAGGGCAAACTTCTGGGTGCAAATGAAAATTTAATTCAATTGGAATATATAGAAGGGAGGAATAAGAAAGCAGTTACCGTGGTAAAAGAAATTCCTTTTGATCAGATAAAACAAACAACGGTGCTTATTGCATTTTAATTAACTATCAAAACCCCCTGCCGGCGGGGATACAAAAGTGAGGCTGGTTAGGTCTATGGCACGAATTAATTTGATTGATTCCTTTCAGGAATTTAAAGAGGCGGAAAACATTGATCGTCCAACGTTGATGAAAGTTATGGAAGATGTTTTTAAAACATTGATCCGTAAAAAATATGGCAGTGATGATCAGTTTGACGTAATTGTGAACGACCAAAAAGGAGATCTGGAAATTTTCAGGCGGCGGATGATTGTTGATGATGGAGATATTTATAACACTTTAACTGAAATAGAATACAGCGACGCCATTAAGATCGAGCCTGATTATGCGGTGGGGGAAGAATTGTATGAAGAAGTAGATATTCAAAAAGAATTTGGCCGCAGGGCAATTCTGGCAGGTAAGCAAACACTTGCAAGCCGCATCAACGATTTAAAAAAGAATTTATTAATAAAGAAATACGAAGATAGGGTAGGTGATATTGTAAGTGGTGAAGTTTACCAGGTTTGGAAAAAAGAAGTGTTATTGTTGGATGAAGAAGGCAATGAAATGATATTGCCAAAATCCGAACAAATCCCTTCTGATTACTTTAAAAAAGGAGAGAATGTAAGAGGGGTTGTGAAAAAAGTAGAATTAAAAAACAGCCAGGCGGTCATTGTTGTTTCAAGAACAAGTTCCACCTTTCTGGAAAAATTACTGGAAATAGAAGTACCTGAAATATTTGACGGATTGATAGTGGTGAAAAAGATTGTTAGAGATCCAGGCGAAAGAGCGAAAATTGCGGTGGAAAGTTTTGATGACAGAATTGATCCGGTAGGTGCATGTGTTGGTATGAAAGGTAGTCGCATTCACGGTATTGTAAGAGAATTGAAAAACGAGAATATTGATGTGATCAACTGGACTAACAATACCCAGCTATTGATTCAACGCTCACTTACACCAGCTAAAATCACCAGTATTGATCTTGACGACGAAAAGAAACACGCTACTGTTTACTTAAAGCCCGACCAGGTTTCACTGGCGATCGGTAGAAGAGGCGTGAATATAAAACTGGCCTGCGAATTGACAGGATATGAAATTGATGTGTTTAGAGACAATGAGGGAGAAGTAGATGAGTTCGATATTGACCTTGAAGAATTCAGCGATGAAATAGAAGCATGGGTGATTGAAGCGCTCAAGAAAGTGGGATGTGATACCGCCCGTTCAGTGCTAAATTTAACTGCAGAGGAACTTGAACGCAGAACTGATTTGGAAAAAGAAACCATTGCGGATGTAATGAGGATCCTGAAGGAAGAGTTCGAAAAAGAATAGGTTTGTATTAATTGATGATCAACGATTAGACTGTTATTGAATAACAGAAATAAAATAAGGAATAAAAAAGAAGAATGTCAGAAAAAGAAATAATATCATTACCAAGGGCAATGAAGGCTGCTATTGAATTCAATGTGAGCAAAGACACGCTTGTTGAATTTCTGGGAAGCAAAGGCTTTAGTCCTGATGAGATGCAACGGGATTTTAAACTAACGGAACAGATGTACCGTGTGTTGCAGACCGAGTTTCAGCAAGATAAAGCAGCTAAACAAAAAGCCGAGCAAATCGATTTGCCAAAAGGTGCAGGATCTACTGAGCCGAAGAGAAAAAGAGATGAAGAAGATCTTTCTTTCAAGAAAAAGGAAGCAGCAGCCCCAGTTGCAGTTCCACCCCCGCTACCTGCTCCGGTAGTAATAGCAGAGCCCGTGGTTGAAAAGCTAATTGAAGTAATACCGGTTATTGAAAAACCAGTTGAAGTAAAACCAATTGTTGTTATCCCGCCGGTTGTAGTACCGCAAATAGACAAGCCTTTAATTATCCAGGAGCCAAAAGAGGAACAACCTGTGATGGTTGCACCAGCTGAAGTAGTAATTAAAAATTTTCCTGAAGTGCCAGCTGTAGAAATTACCAAAATTGAAGCACCAGAACTAGAAGCACCAAGGGTAGTGTCAAAAATTGATCTGGATTCCATTGACTCTTCTACAAGACCTAAGAAGTCAACTAAAAAACCGGAAGAGAAATCGCCCGAAGCAGCTGTTCCCCGGAAGGAAGTGCTAAAGACCGTACAGGCGCCAATTGTGGAAGCGCCCGTGTTGGAAATTACGACTGAAGAACCAAAAGCTGACCAGGCTCCTCAAATAGAGAATATTAAGGCAGACAGACTGGAAGGACCAAAAATTCTAGGAAAAATTCAATTACCGCTAGATAACGATACACGGCCTAAGAGAGATACAGAAGATAAAAGAAAGAGAAAACGCATACCAATTGAAAGAAAAGCCGGTACACCTGGGCCTGGACAGGGACAAGGTCAGGGAGGGCATCAGGGGCAGCCAAACCGTGGTCCGCAGGGACAAGGTGGAGGTTACCAGGGCCAAGGTGGTCAGCAACGACCTCCAATGGGAGGTGGACCAAACCGTCCAAACGTTGCACCAGGTGGACCAGGAGGTAACAGACCTCCCGCAGGCCAGGGCGGTGGCAGGTTTAACAATAACCGAAATGCCGCTCCTCCCCCACGCAGGGAAGACAGGGAAATAGATGCAAAAGAAATTCAGGACAAAATAAAAGAAACACAAGCCAAGTTATCTGGTGGCGGTGGACGAGGTAAGAGTTTAAAAGCTAAATACCGCAAGGCCAAACGGGATGAAATGGCGGAACAAAGAGGATCCGAAGGAGAAGAAGGAAACAAACTGCAGGTAACAGAATATATCTCAGTAAGTGAATTGGCAGGTTTGATGGAAGTAAGTTTTGCAGATGTTATCAGTAAGTGTATGAACCTGGGTATAATGGTTTCCATTAACCAGCGGTTAGAAGCAGATGTAATTGAGTTGGTAGCAAGTGAGTTTAATTTTGAAGTAGAATTTATTGGAGTAGAAGATGCTGCAGAGCTGGAAGAAGATGACAATGAAGATCATATAGACGATCAAAAGCCAAGGGCTCCGATTGTTACCATTATGGGACACGTAGATCATGGCAAAACATCTTTGTTGGACTACATTCGTAAAACAAATGTAATTGCAGGTGAAGCAGGAGGAATCACACAGCATATTGGTGCATATGAAGTGAAGCTGAAAGATGACCGGGCAATTACCTTCCTCGATACACCTGGACATGAAGCGTTTACAGCAATGAGGGCTCGTGGTGCCAAGGTTACAGATATAGCCGTAATTGTGGTAGCAGCAGATGATGCGGTAATGCCACAAACCAAGGAAGCCATCTCGCATGCCCAGGCAGCGAATGTACCGATGATATTTGCAATCAATAAAATTGACCGGGATGGTGCCAACCCTGAAAAAATTAAAGAACAGCTTGCTTCTATGAATATTTTGGTGGAAAGCTGGGGTGGTAAATTCCAAAGTCAGGAGATTAGTGCAAAGCAAGGGCTTAACATTGACCTGTTAATGGAAAAGATTTTATTAGAAGCTGACATACTGGAGCTGAAAGCAAATCCGGCTAAAGTAGCAAACGGCACTGTAATTGAAGCGTCCCTTGATAAAGGACGTGGTTATGTAGCCACCATTCTGGTACAAAACGGAACGTTGAAATTGGGAGATATGATTGTATCTGGACAAAACTTTGGAAAGGTAAAAGCAATGTACAATGAGCGCAATCAACGAAGTGAAATAGCACCTCCATCTACGCCAGTATTGATATTGGGTTTAAATGGCGCACCACAGGCGGGTGAAACGTTTAAAGTGTACGCCGATGAAAGTGAAGCAAGAGAAAAGGCATATCAGCGTGGGCAAATTTTGAGAGAGCAAGGTATGAGGGCTAAAAAACATATCACGCTCGACGAAATTGGCCGTCGTTTGGCCTTAGGAAACTTTAAAGAACTGAATGTAATCATTAAAGGTGATGTGGATGGATCGGTAGAAGCCTTAAGTGATTCATTGCAGAAACTGAGTACAGAGGAGATTGTAGTGAAAGTGATACATAAAGCGGTGGGTGCAATCACCGAAAGTGATGTTACGCTTGCAAATGCGTCGGATGCCATTATCATTGGTTTCAACGTGCGACCATCTATACAGGCAGCTCGTTTGGCTGAAGCAGAATCAATCCAGATCAAGTTATACTCTATTATCTACAATGCCATCGAAGAGATTCGCAGTGCAATGGAAGGTATGATGGAACCAGGTATTGAAGAGAAAATACTGGCAAATGTAGAGATTAAAGAAATGTACAAATTTGACAAGGCCACCGTGGCAGGTTGTATCGTACTGGAAGGTAAAATTGCGAGGAATAACCGGATTCGTTTGGTTAGAGATGGCATCGTGATCTTTACAGGGGAACTTGGAAGTTTGAAACGTTACAAAGATGATGTTAAGGAAGTAACCAATAACATGGAGTGTGGTTTGACTATTAAAAATTATGCAAATATCCAGGTAGGCGATATCGTAGAAGCGTTTGAGGAAGTGGAAGTTAAGCGTACTTTGTAAAGAAACCTCCCTGCCCTCCGAAGGAGGTTTTTTGAGAGGATTTTCTGCAATAACTGCTTTGAAACAGCTTCCGGGAATTTCATCGGGAATTATCAACTCTTCTTTTGCTTTGACCCCGGCACAAACATTTGTTAAACACAATTACAAAAGGGCTATTGATAAAATAGCTCTTTATTTTTGATGCCCGCTCCAGAGAAACACTTACATGAAAGGCAGCTCAGACTTACCGTTTGAGCTAGTCCGTTGAATTAATAAAATAAGTATGAACACAAAAAAAATTTGCCTGTTACTTGTTGCCAATTGTTTTTTATTAGCAGCTTTTGCTCAACCCAAAAAAGTAGTTGCTGATAAAATAATCGCCGTAGTGGGCGACAAAATTGTTTTAAAAAGTGATATCGACAACAGCATACAGGATATGGAGCGCCAGGGAATGGAAGTGCCGGAAAATGCAAAATGCCTTACGCTGGAACAGGCGATGGGTATTAAAGCACTTGTATTGCAGGCTGAAAAAGACTCACTACCAGTAACTGAGGAAGAAATAGCTGCTGATATAGATAACCAAATCCGTTATTTTATTGGAGCGTACGGTTCAAAAGATAAATTGGAAGAGATTTCCGGCAAAACAGTTTATCAGTTAAAAGAAGATTTTAAGGAAGGTTTTAGAGATCGTAAACTCGCTGCTGCAATGCGTAATAAAATTGTAGAAGGCATCAGGATTACGCCAAAAGAAGTGAATATCTATTTTGATAAGTTACCCAAGGATAGTTTGCCATTTTACGAAAGCGAACTGCAAATCGGCCAGATTGTTCGCTATCCCAAAGCTAGCAGGGACGCAGAAGAATATTGTGTAGACCAGTTAAAAGAATTTAAAGTGCAATTGGAAAGTGGCCGGAAAGACATGAAAACCCTTGCAGCCTTGTATTCAGATGACCCCGGTAGCAAAGATAAAGCCGGAGAGTATGAATTAAACCGTAACGAAAAACAATGGGATCCGGTGTTTATTGCCAAAGCATTTTCGTTGAAAGAGGGTCAAATAACGCCGCCTTTTAAAACCAGGTTTGGTTACCATATTATTCAAATGATCAATCGTGCCGGTGATGATGCTACCGTTCGCCACATATTAAAAATTCCTCAGGTTACACAAACAGAGTTGAAGGAAGGGTTGGATAAGCTGGATACCGTGCGGTCAAAGCTGGTTGCAGAAACGATACAATTTAGCGAGGCAGTTAGTAAATACAGCGATGATGAAAGCAGTAAGTTTACAGGCGGTTCATTACAAAATCAAGAAGGCGGAACATCCATTACTATTGATCAGTTGGATAAGGACATGGTAGTTATGATGAAGGATCTAAAAGTAGGGCAATATTCACAGCCAACAGAATTTACAGATCAAAAAGGCAAAAAAGGTGTACGAATCGTTTACCTGAGAAGCAGAACAGAACCACATCGTGAAAACATACGGGATGATTACAACAAAGTTGCGCAGCGGGCCTTGGAAGAAAAGAAGAATGATGCATTGGAATCGTGGTTTAATACCAAAATTTCCAGCTATTACATTATGATTGACAATGACTACAAAAATTGTGATGAAATGAAAAAATGGTCTACTTCTACCAATGCTACTGCGGCCGTTAAGTAATAAAAGACTTCAAATAATTAAAAGCGTTCCGATAACACCGGAACGCTTTACTTTTGTATCCACGTCATAGCTCATTATGGGAATTGATGAAAGTGAATGCTGATTAATATCAGCGGAACAAAATAAACAATAACAAATCCGAAGATTTTGATAGATAAAAAACAACTTAAGCAGGAACAAAAAACCGTATTGGTGGGTGTTATTACATCCGACCAATCTGAACAGCAACTAAATGAATACCTGGACGAACTGGCATTTTTATCTGAAACTGCCGGTGTAATTGCTGTAAAAAGATTCACTCAAAAACTGCCGCATCCAGATGCTAGAAGTTTTGTTGGAAAAGGCAAGTTAGAAGAGATAAAAAAATATGTAAGTCTCCACAGCGATGTAGAACTGGTGATATTTGATGATGAATTAACCGGATCCCAAATTCAAAATATTGAAAAGGAACTTGGCGTAAAAACCATTGACCGGAGTGATCTGATTTTAGACATATTTGCCAGTCGTGCAAAAACCGCTCAGGCAAAAACACAGGTTGAACTTGCACAATACCAATACATATTGCCAAGGCTGAAAGGAATGTGGAAACATCTGGAAAGGCAGGGTGGCGGAGTAGGCACCAGAGGACCGGGAGAAACAGAGATTGAAACCGATCGTCGTATTGTAAAAGATAAGATCACTCTGTTGCGCAAACGCCTGACCGAAATAGACCGGCAATCTTCTACCCAGCGCCAGGAAAGAGGCGAGTTTATAAGGGTGTCGCTGGTAGGTTATACCAACGTTGGTAAGTCTACCATCATGAACCTGCTGAGCAAAAGCGAAGTGTTTGCTGAAAATAAGTTATTTGCCACGCTTGATACTACTACCCGCAAAGTAGTCTTTGAACAAACGCCCTTCCTGCTAAGCGATACGGTTGGATTCATTCGTAAGCTTCCCCATCATTTGGTAGAAAGTTTTAAAAGCACGTTGGATGAAGTAAGAGAAGCTGATATATTATTGCATGTGGTAGATATTTCGCATCCGCAATATGAAGAGCAACTGGCGGTGGTAAATAAAACACTGGCTGAGTTAGGAGCTTCAGAAAAGCCAACTGTAACTATTTTTAATAAAATGGATAAGTATGAAACAGAAGCATTTGATCAATGGCTGGAGCCGGAAGTGAAAAAGGAAATCCTGATAGATTTAAAGCAACGCTGGCAAAATGAAACCAAAGGCAATTGCGTGTTTGTATCGGCCACAGAAAAATTAAATATTGACGATCTTCGTCAAACAATTTTGAATAAAGTACGGGAGATGTACCAGATCCGATATCCCTACCGGGCAGAGTATTTTTATTGATAAAAGAATGTTGTCTGTTCGAGCTGGAATTAAGTCCGGCAAAGATCATTAAACCAAGGCTTCCACCCATGAGAGAAAAAAAGTACAGTTGGTACAAAATCGCCGATGGGATTGAGGACATTCATTTTACCACCAACTCAATGGCAGAGATTGAAGTAGCTGGAAAGACAGTTTGCATTGTTTTACAAAATGATAAACTGCAGGCATGCTCCCAAAAATGCCCGCATGCTGGCGGCAAACTGGCGGATGGATTTATTGATGCATTGGGAAATATAGTTTGTCCGTTACATCGGTATAAGTTCAGCCTGCAAAACGGCCGAAACGTAAGTGGGGAAGGCTATTTTTTGAAGATTTACCCGGTGGACATACGCAATGAAGGTGTATTTATCGGTTTTGAAGAAAATAACTTCCTGAATTGGCTTAAATAATCATCTTATTTTTTTGTTGAAAACTAAAATGCCTTATTTTTGCCTCCCAATTAAAAAATGGAATACTCCTCCCTAGCTCAGTTGGTTAGAGCATCTGACTGTTAATCAGAGGGTCGCCCGTTCAAGTCGGGCGGGGGGAGCAGAACGAATAAAAAAGGAGTTGTGATCAAATAATCATGACTCTTTTTTTTGAAAAATAAAATGCTGCTTTTTTTCGATTTTAATTTCTGTTAAATCCTCGTAATGAAGTGTATAGAAATGGATAAAGTCAGTCTCATTCAAATACCTCTTTTAAAGGGTATCTCCACAAGTTCCAATAGAATGAAAAGATAACTGTAAACTCTATTTCCGCCTCGTCTTTTATGAATTTTATGTGGTCCAGGTTTTCCCTACTGGCGATTGCATTGAGCTTTTGGGCTATATCATTGAGATAACCAGTATTATAACTGCAGATAAAAAATGTTTTTATACTTCCTATCCCTATATGGTCATACCAATTCGGCAAAATCAACTTCAACAGTGTTTTTCCTTAAAGAAGGATTACAAGATTGATAAAGACAAAGCTGCTACTAAGCCTTAAAATGCAAATAATTTATAAAAAAATACATGGAAGATTTTAAAGAATTACTGAAGATTTGTAAAGATTCATCCGCTATTTTAGGCAAGGTTGTAGATGAATTTTTGCTGTATTACTCAGCACACCGGGAGGGTCTAGACAAAGAAATGGATCATCGGATTGCGCCTTTCCGGCAAGTGACAAAGTCGTTCGAAAAAAGCTGGCTCAACATGATCAAGGCGCAGTACATCAGCCACCGTATTTTTAAGAAGAACGGCTTTATTAAAAAATACCTTCAACATGCTGCCATAAAAGAGTTGCCGCCTCAACAGCGAAACTTTCTTAAACAACAGTCTGAAATGCCCTGGAGATATTCTTTTAGCACGATTATAGGTAATCCTGAAACCGATTTTTATGAAATGAAAGAGGCATTCACGGGGGAATCTTACCTGCTATATTCTCCTTCGGTTTCCCAAATTCTTTCGAAAGGACCGGTATCACTTTGGTTCTGCCTGATAGGATTTAATGGCGCATGCTGGCAGACCTACGGTCCGCTCGTCAGTTTTGCAAGCTTCGGACCGGATGATATTTTCTTTTTTGCAACAGAATTGAATGGCGCAGTTGTAACGGACGAAGCACTGCTGACAGATCTGGAAAACAATCCTTTACCTTACATAATGCTGATTTGTGGTTCAATGTATCCGTTTACCGTTCACGGCAAAGACAAAATTCTGCAGGTATTTGCCGAACAATTTCTGAATTCATTTGATAGCAGTAACCTTAAAAAAGATTTCAAAATTGAGTATGCCGGGAATGTGTACCGGATTAGTTTTGGAGACTGGAGCGATGCCCCTCATTTTGCCCAGGCATACTATGCAGAAGAGGAACAACGGCTACTCATAAGCGCACTGACAGACCGTGGTTTTCATGCGTTGGTTACAGCGTTAAACCGTCATGGTTTTACGTTGTCAACAGAACCGGATATCCGGGTACAATTGTCGATGCTCTTTAGTGCCAAACATATTTTAGGAAAGGATATTCAATTGAACCCGTACGAGGACTTATTTAAAATTGAACCAGAACCGGCAGCCCAGGAACAAATAAACAAACTTAATCACCTGTTTGAGCTGGCACTTCCTATAATCAATGCAGGCCAGCAACCAGATATCAAGGCATTGGCGAAAGAAGCCGGGGTGGATGAGGCAACTGCAAGGGAACTGCTTAAAGATATCCTTGATAGATTCGATCAGTTAAAACGAAAGAAATAAGATGCCTCATCTAAAATGTATAGTAAACAAATTTAGCCTCTTGGAATCTGCTTAAATTTAATTGGAGTAACTGAGTCAGAAGGACGAAGATGATTTAAATAATTCGGTTCCGCTCTGTACTCGATTTAATCCATTCCTACGGACGCGGATGTCGATACCATGAATACCGATAAATCGGGACAAATGACGGTAAATAAATAAATTGTTTTTTAAAAAGGTTCTTCGGGGGCAGATTTGATTTGCTAATTATTTCCTTTAAGAATCAATTTTAAATCCCATGTTTTCTATCTGGGGGGTAGAGGAAAATCTAAGCGTATTCCCTTTGCCGCTAGGCTCATTTAAATATAGGCACATGAAGCAAGCTGTAAGCAATTTCCTAAAGTTTTAACGCGGCGATTTTTCCCTTTTAATTATTTATTTTTTGAATTTTTAGCAATTATTTCCTAATAAGAATCATTTATTTTCTAATAAATAAAATGGAAATTAACAGCATTATCAACGTAAAAGAATTCCGGATCAACAAGACTAAACGAGTATACTTTCCGAATAAAATATGCCAATAGGCAGTGGAAGTAACGATCTTCACTTTGCTATAAATTAATAATAAGCGGAGTGACTACATCTATTTGATTGCCTGTATTTCTGTGGCATACCCTCTTCTTACAAACCTCTGCTTTTAATTGGCTAAATAATTTAAATTGCAACATGCATAAAAAAATACTATTGCTTGGTAGCGGCGAATTGGGTAAAGAACTGGTGATTGCCTTAAAGCGTTTAGGGCAAACCGTTATTGCGGCCGACAGCTATGCCGGGGCACCCGCCATGCAGGTAGCGGATGATTTTGAAGTACTGGATATGCTGGATGCATCAGCGCTGGATGCCATCGTTTCAAAACACCAGCCTGATTTAATAGTACCCGAAATTGAAGCCATTCGTACCGAACGTTTTTACAGTTACGAACAGCAACAAATGCAGGTAGTGCCGAGTGCAAGGGCCGCCAATTTTACTATGAACAGGAAACTGATTCGAGATCTGGCGAGTAAAGAATTGGGGCTGCAAACGGCCAACTATTTATATGCAACCAGCTTCGACGAATTTACCAATGCAATCGGTACAATAGGATTGCCCTGTGTTGTAAAACCGCTGATGTCGAGCAGTGGTAAGGGACAATCGGTATTAAAAAAATTGGAGGATAAACAACAGGTTTGGGAGTATGCCATCAACAATTCGAGGGGCGATATAAACGAGGTGATCATTGAAGAATTTATTGCTTTTGAAACCGAGATTACTTTGCTGACAGTTACTCAAAAAGACGGCCCCACCTTATTTTGTCCGCCAATAGGCCACCGGCAAGAGCGGGGCGATTACCAGGAAAGCTGGCAACCGGTAGCCATTAGTGAGAAAGATTTATCCCATGCCTGTGCAATGGCAGAAAAAGTAACGGCTGCCTTAACAGGTGCAGGCATCTGGGGAGTAGAATTTTTTCTAACGGATAAGGGTGTATATTTTTCTGAACTCAGTCCCCGGCCGCATGATACGGGTATGGTAACATTGGCGGGCACACAAAATCTATCGCAGTTTGAATTACATGCAAGAGCAATTTTGGGTTTGCCCATTCCTTCAATAATCTTAGAACGGACAGGAGCTAGTGCAGTGATATTGGCTGATAAAACTGCTGATACTTTTTCCATCACAGGGTTAGAAAAAGCATTGGAAGCAACCAACACCGATGTGCGTATTTTTGGTAAACCCATCACAAGACCTTACCGCAGAATGGGCGTTGCGATTGTGTATGACAATATTGGCGCCGATATGAATGCCTTGCGTAAGAAAGTTAAAGCCGCTGCTGATTGTATTGCAATTGTATAAGGCTAAATACTTACTTCTAAGCACAGGGTTCTGGCCCAGAAGTATTAGCAAAGAAGCACTTCGGCAGCCTACAAAGTTTATCGAACTAAAATTGAACATTCACCAGAATGGTTTGAAGCATTAAAATAGGGCAACTATACAATGAGCATTATTAAATATGAACGCATTTTCTAAACCCGGTTTTCGAAGGAATTATTGATAAGGCAACATTGTTTTACTACCTTTCTTTAGCTTTGCACCTCTCTGTTATTTCCGGGCTGATGTCACTGTCACGGCCATCTGCTGCAGAACAGGCCTTTTTACGAAGCGAAAATAACTGTACATTTATGATTGGATATAGAAAGTAAAGAGGAAAAAGAAACTATCAAAATTTCAACGGCATGCCAGCATATGAAATAGAAATCATTCTAAACCGCCAGTTAGCAGACTGTCTTTCCATTCCCGTGTTTATTACTGATATCACGGGTAACCTGATCTTTTACAATGAACCTGCGGAAGAAATTTTCGGAAAGCGATTTGAGGATACCGGTGAAATGCCGGTGGAACAATGGTCAACCATGTTTAAGCCGATTGACGAAAACGGGATGATACTTCCGCCGGAGGAGTTGCCGTTGGTGCAAACGTTACAAAATTCAAGGCCACATCATAAGACTTTCTGGATAGAAAGCCTGCAGGGGAAAAATCAAAAAATTTCGGTAACATCCTACCCCATCATCGGCAGAACAGGAACGATGTCGGGGGCTGTTGCTATTTTCTGGAAATCAAACGATGAATGAAAATTAAATTATGGGGCGTACGTGGATCCATTACCACTACAGGCCCTGAAACCGCTTATTATGGAGGCAATACTTCTTGCGTAGATGTATGGGAAGATGGTTGCCTGTTGGTTTTAGATGGCGGATCAGGCATACAAAAACTGGTTGTAAATGATGAACCGGCTACAAAACGGGTTGATGTATTATTAACCCACTTGCACATGGACCATATACAAGGTCTAGGTTTTTTTAAACCATTATTTGACCCTTCTATGGACGTACATATATGGGGGCCGGCAAGCAGCACACGAACGCTGCATTCGAGGTTGAGCCGGTATCTTTCCCCTCCTCTTTTTCCGGTACTGATTCGTGATTTACCCTGTAAGCTTACATTGCATGAAATAGAAAACAGCAAATTTACAATTGGCCCATTTACCATCCATTCCAATTATGTGATACATCCGGGGCCTACGGTGGGTTACCGGGTTAGCAGTAGTCAAGCTACCTTTGCCTACATTCCTGATCATGAGCCGGCACTAGGCAAAAACGGCATCATAAAAAATAATCGGTGGCTTTCAGGATTTGACATTGCAGCAGGCGCAGATCTATTATTGCACGACGCTCAATATACCGGGCAGGAATACATAAATAAAAAAGGCTGGGGCCATTCGTCCATGGAAGATGCCGGATTGTTTGCATCTATGGCAGGTGTAAAAAAGGTTTTATTTGCCCATCACGATCCTTCCCGTACAGATATAAAACTGGATGAAATTTTTACTGAATTTCAGGAAAAAGCCAGCTATCCATTCAATTACCAACTGGCAAGAGAAGGCATGGAAATTATACTGGATAAATGATAGTAGCAGCACTAACAATGCTGAGGTAATGATGGCATGTTACCTAAATTGCTGTAGGTGTAAAACCTCTTTGGCTCAGCATCTTGCTGCCTTTTTTCAAGCGATATTTCTGCCACTGCCAGGTGCAATGGGTTGCAGGACTCGCCGTTTTAGAAAGCGAAAATAATGGTAGATTTATACCATGCCTTTTAAAAAAAGTAACAGAAGGCATAAGTTTGAACTTTCCGGCTCATCAACGGCCAAAGCCTTAGCCACAAAGCTATAGTGTAGACTCGCCTTGAAATCCAATGGCTGGGAGACCTGATGCGGAAGCAATTAATACTTTGTGGCCTGAACTGTTTTTAATAAAGTCTCGATTTGGGTTTTCATTATTTTCATTTCTGCCTCCTGTTGATTCATCTTTTTTTCCTGGATAAAAATCTTTTCCTGATGCTCCTGTACTGCCTTAATAAGCTAGGGCGTGATTTTACTATAATCAATCATCCATAGATTTGTTTTAGGATCATCGTCACTAAACTGAATTGCCTGGGGTATAGTGTAAACAAATCTTTTGCAAAAAACCCCGTTTGTAATGTTTTCTTGTCATCATTTATAGTTAAAATCGTCAAACTTCATTTGCACCAGCGAGTTAATATAGTGGGTAGTGCTAATATTTTCTTTAAGCCTTTTATCTGATGGTAAACTGTAATAAGTAGTATGTGCTCCCTCTGTAGTAATAGCGCCGACCAGGATGTTATTAACAAGAAATCCGACTAAACCATTATTGTTGAGCGTAATTTTTTTGGTAACATGAAGGCCATAGTCGCCTGACGTTCTTTAAACACTCATATAAGCATCATTTCCGTTACTTACCATTTCAATTCCTTCAACATTGGAATTGCCTGCATAGAAGGCTTCGGTATGTGTGTCAGCGAAGCTAAAAAAATTGGCCTCTGCCTGGATCCACTTCTATCTCGGCCGCTTCGGGGGCCATGCGCTCGTCGAGCGCTATGGCGGCGACACCGTGAACCGCCTGTCGCGTTTCAT
>JBBQQP010000037.1:0-15856 GCA_038215675.1 Chitinophagales bacterium
ATCGTTGCATCGCCCTCTTGTACGTCATATTAATATTGAACTTTTTCCACACAATTTGGCTCAGCAAAACTCCCCTTAATTAACGAAGTGCCGCAGTTACAAGGTCTGCATTTCCTTTACAATAAAAACAGGCTGATGTAACATCGGAAAATTATAGGAGTTGGCAATGTAGCAAAGTTCATTTGCTTTATGATGTAGCGCTGTTGCTTTTACAAGCATCGTCTCTTTGGTAATTGTAACGGTTGGATGCAATACCACTTCGGTAAACCGGCCGCCACCATTGGCCGTTTCAGTCATAGTACCTGTGGGGTTATCCGTATATTCTGTTAAAATGATTCCGGCATCTGCACAAAGGTGCAAATACCAAAGCATGTGACAGCTTGAAATAGAAGCCAAAAATAATTCCTCGGGATTGTGCAAGGTTTTATCGCCCCTAAATGCGGGATCAGCAGAAGCTTTGATGCTTGCTTTATTTTTAATTGCTATCAGATGGCTTCGTTTATACGCACTATAATTGGCGGTTCCTTTACCGGTATTACCGGTCCATTTTACTGATAAAGCATAATGATATTGCTCATCCATATCATTTTTTGTTATTACAGTTTTGTTTAAACTCATACCGTGCATTTAAAGACTATTTAACATCCGGCGATGGTAATTAATTTGGCCGAGGTGGTAATTTAAATGCGACTGCAAATGAAGTAAAAAATTAAGTGTTGTCATCGGATAGCCCATCACTTCCATTGGATACATTTCCTGCAACTGCTCGTCGGATATCTTTTCAAACGTTTCTTTTATAACAATGAATAACTGATCTATATTTTCCCGCATCAATTCCCGTGGAATGCTTTTGGCCGAAAACTCCAATTCCCTGTTTCGTATATAACCAGTACCGAGCGTACCACCAATTTAAGTATTTAGATTTCCAATCAAATGGGAGGCAAAGGTTGCCGGCGGAATTAAGAATACCATCAACGGTTTTCCATATTACAGTTTCATCTTGATAGGCTGCTAATTCATCTTGAAGCTTTTTTAAATCCCTTCCAATATGTACTTCAATATTTTCTTTAAGGATAATCTTTTTTAAATTTCAAATATAATACGCTATCTGGGCCATCAATTACAAATTAGTTAACAGACCTTACAATTGTAATATTTTTCTTCTATCTTGAACAAGTTTTTTTAAAAGCAGCAACGGAAAATAATAATGGCAACACCTCAAAAAAATAATCCCCTACACGGGAAAACATTGGCTGACATTCTGAATTTTTTATTAGAAAAATACGGATGGGAAAAATTGGGCAGCATTGTCCGCATCAACTGTTTCAATGACAATCCGAGTATAAAATCCAGTTTAAAATTTTTGCGTAAAATAGACTGGGCCCGCAAACAAGTGGAGGAATTATACATTGATTCGCTACCATCTAAATAATATTTTGAATGAAGCAGTCATAAAAAATCCGGGGAAGAAACCGACTCCCGGATAGAAAAATAAAATCTTAAATGCCAGAACAATACTTATAATATGAGGATCAGCAACAACAATATTATAATAATTGCACCCACAGAAAGATAAACTCTTTTATTTAAGCCATCCCCATCCTTTTTCAGTTGCAGTAATTCCTTCTTCAACTCCTTTTTATCGGTGGCAGACAAACTAGTTTTATCCATGTTCTGTATCTCGATTACCCGGTTTAAGAGATGGGTATACAACCGGGCATCTGCTGCACTATCGGAAAGTAAGGCTTTAGATACAGAAGCAGTTGATGTTACAGGTGCCGCGAAAGCAATGACAAAAAGAAAAGAGGCGATTTTCAGCATTTTTTTGATAGTCATTTTAATACATTTTAAAGATTAGGAAAATAGAATCCAAAATAAAAATAGTAAAATACTGCAGGGAAAAATAAATTTTTTTCATTTTCCTTATCACAATCAATTCCAATGTACGCCACTCCATCAATGCCTTTTACGGATTTAGGAATTAGATGCCCGTTTGCAACGGTGCGTTTTTTTTTAAATGTCGAAACGTATCTTTGCATCGAAGAATTTCGATATGAATAAAAAAGGAAAAGTATTGATGGCAATGAGCGGCGGTATTGATAGTACTGTGGCAGCACTCATGCTTCATAAAGAAGGATATGATGTAATCGGGATTACAATGAAAACATGGGATTATGCTACCAGCGTGGGCACTACCGGCAAAAAAGAAACCGGCTGCTGCAATCTGGATAGTTTTAACGATGCCCGGCAAGCCGCTGTGCAGCACGGTTTTCCACATTTCATTTTAGACATCCGCGAAGAATTTGGAGATTTTGTAATTGATAATTTTGTAGAAGAATACATGGCTGGCCGCACGCCTAACCCATGTGTGATGTGCAATACGCATATTAAATGGCGGGCCCTGCTCAAACGTGCCGATGCTCTGGGTTGCGATTTCATAGCGACCGGTCACTATGCACAAATTCACCAGCATACTAATGGACGTTATTTTCTCCGTAAAGGAATTGATGAAACCAAGGACCAGAGTTATGTTCTATGGGGACTTCAGCAAGATTTGCTAAGCAGAACATTGCTCCCATTGGGTACCTATCATAAAACTGAAATCCGCCAGATGGCGCATGATTTTGGCTATCCTGAACTGGCTAAAAAGGCAGAGAGCTACGAAATATGCTTTGTACCAGACAATGATTATCGTGGGTTTTTAAAGCGCAATGTAGCAGGACTGGAACAAAAAGTTGCAGGAGGTAATTTTGTAGATAAATCCGGAAAAGTCCTGGGGAAACACAAAGGGTATCCTTTTTACACCATCGGCCAACGAAAAGGATTAGACATTGCATTGGGCAAACCAGCATTTGTAACCGGTATCGATCCCGAAACCAACACCATCGTTTTGGGTGAAGAAGAAGATTTGAAAGGCAGTGAAATGAAGGTGGCAAAGATTAACTGGATTAAATATGAAGGTCTGACAGAAGGGATGGAAATGCTCACAAAAATCAGGTATAAAGATAAAGGTGCAATTAGTAACCTGTTTACATACGAAAATGGTGTAAAAGTTCGTTTTTATGATAATGTAAAAGGGATTGCCCCCGGGCAAAGTGCTGTTTTTTACGAAGGAGACGATGTGGTTGGAGGCGGAATCATTCAACGGGCCCCCAATTATCCTCAATAAAATCCGGAATTTTTTAAAGCAGAAAGAAGCAGCCTTTTATAAATATTTCAGGTCTGACTTTATAACTTTCGTTATTATGAAAAGAATTATTATATTTTCCGGTGTACTTGTAGTGCTGGTTTTAAGTGCCTGTAAAAAGGAGTCCGAAGAGATAATAAGTGCACCAATTGAAGCTTTTGCTCCGTTGATAGCAGGCAAGTTTATCACCTACAAGCTTGACTCCTTTAAATATTTACCCTTTAGCCTAAAAGATACCATTATTACCTATCAGGTGAAACATGTAGTGGATGCACTCGTAACGGACAACCTCGGCAGACCAACTTACCGGATATTAAGATATATCCGCAAAACAGCACAAAACCCCTGGAAACCCGATAATAGTTTCACAGCAGTCAATACAGGCAACGCCTTTGAATTTGTTGAAAACAACCAACGGTTTTTAAAACTAAAGCTGCCAATCAGGGAAGGCTATAGCTGGAAAGGGAATTCCTACATCGATACGTATTCTCTAAATTCAGCCGTAAGATATTTGGATGATTGGGATTACGGTTACGACAGTGTATATAAACCACTCACATTAGGCACCATTAAACTGGACAGTACGATCCGGGTAAATCAACGCGATGAAGTAATTGGGAACCCCGCCGATCCAAAATCTTACAGCGAAAAAAATCTTGGTATTGAAATTTATGGAAAAGGTATTGGACTGGTATACCGCAAATTTCTTCATACAGAATTTCAACCGGCCACACCGGGTAATCCGGCCAATTTTGTAGATGGATCTTATGGCGTTACGCTTACCATGATCGACCACAATTAAACAGCTACTGTTACCTACTGGATTTTCTGCTTAAATTTGATCAACTCCGTGAATGTTTATCAACTTAAAGTATGAAAAAAATATTGATCATTATTTTTCTTCTTGCAGGTTACAAAGATTCTTTTGCCCAATATTCACGGTACATCATACAGTTAAAAGACAAAGTTGGCACTCCATTCAGCATCAGCAGCCCCTTACAGTTTTTAACCCAGCGGGCTATCAACAGGAAAGCACGGAACAATATCCCGGTAGATCACACAGACCTTCCTGTGACCGCCCGGTATATTGATAGCATTCAGCTATCAGGAAACGTTACTATTCTGAATATAAGTAAATGGCTTAACCAGGTATCTATTCTTACAACGGATGCTGCAGCTTTGTCCAAAATAAATAATTTTTCTTTTGTAATTGCCTCATCGCCTATTGCGGCAAGGCCACAGCCGAATATTAGCCCGGTTAATAAGGAATTAGATCCTCCAATAAATACGATTACCCCAACCCCTGCCAGTCCTCAAAATCCCTTAGATTTTTTTAATTACGGAAATGCCTATCCACAAATTCATTTACACAATACTGAGTTTTTACACAACCTTGGATTTAGGGGTGAGCGTATTCAACTTGCCATATTTGATGCCGGATTCTATCGTTATAAAACCTTACCCACATTTGACAGTGTCCGGATTAACAATCAAATCTTGGGCACATGGGATTTTGTTGCCAATGAAGAATCGGTAAATGAAGATCATTTTCACGGTATGAATGCGTTTAGTACCATTGGTGCCAATCTTCCGGGATCATTTGTAGGAACATCCCCTAAAAGTGCATTTTATCTATTTCGAACCGAAGATATCACTAGTGAATATCCAATAGAAGAATTCAATTGGACCGTAGGTGCAGAAAGAGCAGATAGCCTTGGGGTGGATATAATTTCCGTCTCGTTGGGTTATAATACGTTCGATAACCCCATTTTCAATTACAACTATTCGCAGTTCGACGGTAATACTACTATGATTGCAAGGGCTGCCGACCTTGCAGCAAAAAAAGGAATATTAGTTGTAGTGGCCGCCGGTAATGAAGGTAACAGCAGCTGGAAAAAAATTCTTACACCCGCAGATGCAGATAGTGTATTGGTTGTAGGTGCCGTAAATGCAGCCAGACAAGTTGCAGATTTTAGTAGCTATGGACCTTCGGCGGATGGACAAATTAAGCCGGATGTTGCAGCCATAGGCCTTGGTACAGTGATAGCAGACCAAAATACCGGTGGTCCAGTTTTAAGCAACGGCACATCCTATGCATGTCCAATAATGGCGGGGGTTGCCAGTTGTCTTTGGCAGGCGTTTCCCGAAGAAAATAACATGGCAATTATTGATGCTTTACGCAAATCATCCGACCGTGCCAATAATCCGGACGACCGCACCGGCTATGGCATACCAGATGCAAAAAAAGCATTTGTAATTCTGCTAAAGAAATCTTTTACAAGTCAAATAAATCTGGGAGCGGATTGTAAAACACAGATCAGCTTTACCGTGAAAAAAGCAAGTGGAATGAATGTGGTGATAGAACGAAGGTTACCAACCGATATAAATTATGTTGAAATATCGACTATTCCATTTAACGGGAATTTCGCAGCGGCTACGGTCAATTATACTGATGAGCTTGCAGGTGTTTCCGGAGGAATTGATATCAGTTACCGCCTAAAAATGAATATTAATACGGATACCAGTTTTTATCTGGATTCAACGACAGTAAACTACAGCCAGTCTTGTACTTCTGTAATTGAAAAAATCAGCATTAGTCCAAACCCGGTTACAGACAGACTGTCGATTTTAATTGCAAGAAACAGCAGTTTAAAGGCGACCGTAGATATTCGAAATATATTAGGGCAACAAATTTATTACGGTACTCAAATGGTAAGTGGAGCACAAACAATTTCCATTCCCATGAAACAAATCAGCCGGGGTATTTATATTGTAACAGTCTATCTAAATGGAAAAAAGGTTGCAGTGAAAAAAATTGTCAGGAATTGACGACTCTCAAATTTAAAAGTTAACAGATGATGGGCTTTGCAGCAGTATTACTGCTTTTCAAAAACGGCTACAAACATGCTGTCCGCTTTATTTTCATAACCGGCTAAAAGTCGCTGCTGCAATAATTTGCTACTACAGTCGCTGGTAATAAATTCTGCTATACTTTCATTTTCATCTTTAAAAACCGAGCAGGTAATATAGACAAACAAACCGCCTTTGCGCAGGTGTGGTAAAACATTGGAAACGATTTTCTTTTGAAGAATACTGTAATTCTGTATCGATTGCTTTTTAAAAAAACACAATTGTTCCGGTGTTCTGCTCCAGGTTCCGCTGCCGCTGCAAGGTGCATCACAGATGATTAAATCAACATCTGTGGCTAACGCTTTTACATCGCTATTTCCAATATCAGCAATAAAATATTTATACTCTTTTATACCAGCTTTTTTAAATCTTTGATGTAGATTTAATATGATGCTCGCCCGAATATCAGAAACAATCAGATTAAATTTTTGACGTACAATATCGCTTAGCAGAATCGATTTTCCTCCGCTTGCAGCACAACAATCCCAAACAGATAGATTTGTCGTCCGTTTGCCATTTGTGTCACCAAAAAGCAAAAGGTTATTCTTAAAGTAATCCAGTACTTTTTGTGAATTATAATCCTGAATTACTACCTCTTTATCCAAATCAAAATAATCTTCCAAATTTGCAGACATCGAAAATTGTACACAATCATCACTGATCAGGTGAAAGGGAAGCTTTGATTTTTCCAGCTTTTTTATAACAGTTGGCTTCGCCCTGGGGCGAATTCGCATGAAAAGGTCTGGCTGTTTTAGCATGGATTCTGTAAATACTTCAATATCAATCTCATTACTCAATTCAGCCGCAAATGGAAAGATATCTAATAAAGAAAATTGAGTTTGAACAACCGATAGTTTTTCCCGCAGGGGCATACTTACTAAATTATTCCATTCCGGATGAAGATTGTGCAGCAATGCAGACGGCTCTGTTTCGCACAAGAATATACCGAGGAGCATTTTTTGATCGGGATTGAGATTGCCTGCCGCAAAGCCCATCCTATAGTAGTTGTAACAAAGGGCTGCAATTTGCTTCCTGTCCTTAGAACCGTATTTTTTATTGGCCGCAAAAAACTGTTTTAAAAAAACTGCAAAAGGCTTTTCGCCCTTAAAGGTTTCTATAATTTTCAGGGCGGTATTAATGTAGGAATGGTAGCGGCTCATTTAATAAAATATAAAACGGCTGGAATAAATCCAGCCGTGAGAAATGTCATTAAAATATTATAACTCCAGTAGACTCTTTACCGGGTCTTTACCAAATAAAAGTAACGCAGGATTTTCTAGTAGTTCTTTCAATCTTACCAAAAAACTTACAGATTCTCTTCCATCAATAATTCGGTGATCGTAACTAAGCGCCAGGTACATCATTGGCTTAATCAATACCTGTCCTCCAACTGCCATCGGCCTGTCTTGTATTTTATGCATTCCTAAAATAGCGCTTTGCGGAATATTAATAATTGGCGTACTCATCAAGCTACCAAAAACACCACCATTTGTAATGGTAAAGGTTCCACCGCTCATTTCTTCGATCGTCAACTTATTTTCTTTCGCCTTTGTTGCGAGTTCTACTACTTTTTTCTCAATTTCTGCCATACTTAAACTTTCTGCATTTCGTATCACCGGTACCACCAATCCTTTTGGAGCAGATACCGCTATTGATACATCCACGTAATCGTGCAGGATTATATTCTCCCCATCAATCATGGCATTTACAGAAGGCCAATCTTGCAAGGCAAAACAACAAGCTTTTGTAAAAAAGCTCATAAATCCGAGGTTTATACCATGCGCTTCTTTAAACTTATCCTTATTTTTTGCCCGTATATCCATAATGGCACTCATATCTACTTCATTAAAAGTAGTGAGCATTGCAGTTGTATTTTTCGCTTCAACCAAACGACGGCTGATGGTTTTGCGCAGGTTACTCATTTTTTGAGTGGTTTCATTGCGCCCAAACAAAGCCACGCCGGGGATACGTCCAGGATTATTGATAGCTTCCAATACATCCTGCTTTACAATTCTGCCATTGCTACCGCTTGGAGTTACTGACTTTACATCGATTTTCTTATCTGCAATAATGGCTGCTGCTACCGGCGTTGCCTTAACATCATCGGCAGGAATTGCTTTAGATGCAGCAGCTAATGGAATTGATATTACTGCTGCAGGTGCAGTTTCAACCACTTGCACTTCCGCCGCCTTTCCGGCAGGACGGGAGGCTTCCGTATCAATACTACAGGCTATATCACCTATTTTTAAAGTATCCCCTTCCAAAGCAACTGTATTTAGTAGCCCGGATTGTTCTGCATTAATTTCAAAAGTTGCTTTTTCGCTCTCCAATTCTGCAATTACCTCATCTCTTTCCACCCAGTCACCGGCCTTTTTTATCCATTTCACAAGTGTAACTTCCGTAATACTTTCCCCCACCGAAGGCACTTTTATTTCTATTGCCATTACTATTTTTTTTGTTTAAGCGAATTTCGGTTAAATAAAAGTATTAATAAAATCGTTTTACAAAAGAAGTAGGTAATATATTTTGGGTTTCCCCCGTTTGGGGGATTGTAATTAGAAATGCTTTATATATCTTTATCCTCGTTAAATAATCCGGTATGGGCTACCATTTAATAAGTTATAAAACCCGTACACTAAACTATTCTAAACCAGATGAAAATAATCCTATACTTTCGGGATCAATACAAATCATTTTTTATCATAAAAAATACACTCCATGAGGCATAAAAAATTACACACTATATTTTGGGCATTTGCTATCCCAGTATGTAGTAATCTGGCATCAGCTCAATTAGTAATTGATAATGCTCAGTTTTTTATACAGCCCGGTGCTACGGTTACCGTACAAGGCGATGTTACCAGTAATGCCGATATTTTGGGAACTGGTTTATTGCAGTTGAAAGGCACGGCCCAGCAAAATGTAAACATGAATGGGTTTAGTATTCCAAACCTTGAGATCGATAATACCAACAACGTGTTGCTTACGGGCACTACAAAAGTCGGCACATCCGTTTTGTTTACAAATGGCAAGGTGCAGTTGGGCAATTTTAATTTTATTCTTGCCTCAGGCACTACTGTAACCGGCGCAGGAGTTAACAAATTTTTAGAAACGAATGGTTCGGGATTCGCCCAAAGAACAATCGGAAATGCTGCTGCATCGAACCAAATAATACCAGTAGGAGCAGGTTCCAATTATGCACCTGTTTCACTTACCCATATCGGAGGTGTTTATTTAAATGCAGTGTTGAGTGCCCAGGCAAAAACAGGTAAAAGTCCAAATAGCCATATACGCACTGAGTCACATACCAATGTTTATTGGCCGGTTTCGACAGCGGGTGTAACGGGTGGAACGTTTACAGCAACAGGTACCTACCCTGCGGATGGAGCAGGTGGATTTACCGGAATTGAAGCAGATATCAGAGGAATGAGCTTTAATGGAACTGACTGGAGTTTAGTTGGAGAGGCTCGGGATAACGTTGCAAATACTGTAACCGCACAGTTGGCTTCGAATGCTGGACAAATCTTTGGCATGAACGAATTTGTTTTATTAAATGCGAAGGTATTATTACAGGGACCTTATAACACTATCACTGCAAGAATGAATGATAGATTACGGAATAGTGGGGCTTATGTCCCGGGAGTCTTGCCGGCTTCAAATTTAATTCCTTCTACTGACCCTTATCGGAATGCCCCTTATAATTTCTTGCATACCAATAACAGTGTCCCAGAATCTGTGATTTCAGCCTCTTTCCCAAATCCATTTATAGACCAGGCAAATGCTGACAATAATATAGTTGATTGGGTATTTCTTGAACTAAGAAACAATGTTACTCCAGGAAATGCTATTTCTCAAACACGTTCTGCTTTACTCCAAAGAGATGGAGATATTGTAGATATTGATGGGGTTAGCTCCATATATTTTAAAAATCTTATCGGTGCAGAATATACAGTGGTGGTCAGGCACAGAAATCATTTAGCTATGAGTACAAACCCTGCTTTATTTAATAAGATTTTATCATTGTCTGCAAATTCTACAACACTTGATTTTTCAAATTCACCAGGCGGTAATTTAATGGGGGTTGCAGGAACAAATTACTTAAATGCCAGTGGTGTAAATCAGCTATATGCAGGGAATGCGAATTTTAATGGGAATTTAAGATGGAGTCCGCCATCTTCAGATAAAGATTATATTTTAAATACAGTTCTGCTTGGTAATGCCGCTTCAGTTTTGTCTAATACCTACAGTGCAGGTGATTTAGACCTAAACAGAGGCGTTAGATGGAGTCCGCCAAACTCAGACAAAGATTATTTTCTGTCTACTCCATTATCAAGCGCTGCTACAACAGTAAAATCTCAGGTTCTTCCAAATTAATTATTATCTAAAATTAAAACATGAAAAAATATCTAGCTGCCGGTATATTGGTTCTTATATCCACAGGAATAATTGCTCAAGCGACTTTTCAGGCTACCCTTCAGCCAGTGCCATCATCTTCAGCAGTTTCCGTTTTAGTAAAAACATCTTCTACTAAATTGGGAAAGCCATCGGGTATTACGCTTACTGTAGCAATACCCGTCTCTGTTGGAGCAAGGCCACCTATTAGTGTTACTTTTCCTAATCCTAATATTAATCTTGCGGCGCCAGTTTATAATGCAATAAACCAGAATATAGGTGGGGTTCCACATTATATTTATAATATTTTAGGGGAAGGAAATGTTACTTCAGGCGTTCCTGCTGTGAATTATGTAGCGAATACCGATATAGCAATGGCTACAATAACATTTTCAGGAAATCCATCTTTATCATCCCAAATAAAGTTGGCAAATTTACCTGGTGGTGGTACTGACCCAAATCCCAATTCATTCTTTGGTTTCAGTATTGATGGAGGCGATGTGGTAAATGAAGCTGCTCAGTTTTATGCAATTCCAGGTATTTCAACTGTGGTAAATGATGGTAATGGTTACTCTGGGACGTCCTATGCTATCACTACCGGATTAGTTCCCCTTCCTGTGAAATTTATTGGTTTTTCAGTTACTAAAAAAGATAATAACGCATTAATTACCTGGCAGGTTGAAAGTGAAAGTTCCATTACAGATCGCTACGAAATTGAAAGAAGTTTGAATGGTGTTGATTTTCAAAAAGTTTATACCGTTTCTCCCAAAAATAATGGCAACTCTAGCAATAGTTATGATTTAATGGATGCTAATTTATCAACATTACGTTCTACCGGAATCATTTACTACCGTATTAAACAGATTGACAAAGATGGCAAATCTGTTTACACGGGTATTAAAAGCCTGCGCTTAAATGCCAAATCAATGGCGGTAGGAGTTTATCCAAATCCAATCAGCAACTTTGCCAATTTATCGATTGATCTTGAACAGGATTCCAATGCAACCATCACCATAAATGATGCTTCGGGCAAACAAGTACAAAACATACAGATGCAGCTCTTTAAGGGTCCAAACCTAAAGAAGATTAACATGGGAACACTCGCATCAGGCAGTTATATTTTAAAAGTTCAAACAGCTACTGAAACAGAAACTATTTCGGTTGTTAAGACAAACTAACACCCATAGACCCAGATATTTTAAAACAGAAGCCCTGCCGTTCAAATGGCGGGGTTTCTGTTTTAAACCGATCAGCTATCTTTTGTGTGTTTGATATCATTTAAATTAAATCCATACTGCTTTCGCCGGTTTCGATCTTTGAAACCTGAATTTCAATGTTTTTCTCAACAGGAGTCGAATAAATCATTTATTTAGTAAATACAGATTCGCAAAATTTTGAACGCAAAAATGCCGGCAAATAACCGGTATTTCTGTTCACTCTTATATTTTTATAAAGCAATTAAATGGAGAATGCCTTATCAATAATCTCTGCCTGTTCCCTGGCGTGAATTTTTGAGTAGCCCGTTGCGGTAGAAGCGCTCGGCGTGCGACTTATAATAAAGAAATTGATATTTTTTAAATTCATACGTAAGAAAGAAGCTGCACCCATATTCAGCGGTTCTTCCTGTACCCAATGCCAAATGGCTTTGCTATATTTTTGATATAGTTCATCTAGTTTTATTTGTGGCAATGGATGAATCTGTTCAAGGCGGATCAATGCAACATCCGTTCTGTTATCTTTTGCCTGCCTTTCAGCCAGGTCGAAGTACATTTTACCGCTGCACATGATTACTTTGGTTACCGTGGTCGGATCTTTCACAAAGGCATCGTCTAACACTTCTTTAAAGCCGCCGGTTGTAAAATCACTTGCCAAACTATAACTACCCGGATGACGAAGATTTGCCTTTGGTGAAAAATTGATCAATGGCTTTCTAAACGCCCATGCCAATTGCCTGCGCAACACATGAAAGAAATTAGCAGCAGTTGTAACATTCGTTATCACCATATTTGATTCGGCACACATTTGTAAAAAACGCTCCATTCTTGCGCTGCTATGCTCAGGCCCTTGTCCTTCATATCCATGAGGTAGTAACATTACCAATCCATTCATGCGTTGCCATTTGGTTTCAGCAGCCGCAATAAATTGATCAATCATCGTTTGAGCACCGTTACAAAAGTCTCCAAACTGTGCTTCCCACACTACCAGCGCATTTGGATTTGCCATCGAATATCCATATTCAAAACCCACTACCGCATATTCACTCAACAATGAATTGTATATCCGGAAAGGCGCCTGCACCTCTGTAAAATGATTGAGGCGATTATACTCATCATTTGTGTTCTCATCATATAAAACTGAATGCCGGTGACTAAAAGTGCCTCTCTTTACATCCTGTCCACTCATCCGAACATCTTTCCCTTCTATCAACAAACTTCCGTAGGCCATTAACTCAGCGGTCGCCCAATCAACTTTTTGTTCGTCAGCATATAACTTAAGTTTATCCTGCAATAATTTTTCCACCTTCCGCAACGGTTTAAACCCTGCGGGCCATTTCATTAACCCATTAAACAACAAGGTGAAATCCTGTTCGCTAACGGCTGTAACGGGCGAATGTTCGAAATCCCCGGCAACGGCACGTCTTAAACTTTTCCACCAAAGCTCTGGTTTTTGAAAACTATAAGGCAAGGGATTTTGTTTTACATCGTCTAACCGTTCCTGCAAATCGGCGAGAAATTGCTTTTCCATTTCTTTTGCCAACTCCCTGGCTTCCGGCTCTCCATTCTCAATAAGGTATTGAGTGTAAACTTCCCTTGGGTTAAGATGCTTATCAATAAGCGCATATAACTGTGGCTGCGTAAACTTGGGCTCATCGCCTTCATTGTGCCCATGCTTGCGATAGCATACCATATCAATAAATATATCGTTGTTAAACTCTTGTCGATATTGAGTAGCAATTTCTACCACCTTCACTACTGCTTCCGGATCATCACCGTTTACATGAAAAACAGGAGCCTTCACCATTGCTGCTACTGAAGTACAATAATCAGCACTGCGGGCATCGTCAAAATCGGTAGTAAATCCAATCTGGTTGTTAATCACAAAATGAATGGTACCTCCGGTATAATATCCCTTTAAATTTGACATTTGCAATACCTCGTACACAACCCCCTGGCCTGCCACAGAGGCATCTCCATGAATTAATATCGGCAATATTTTATCGAAGTCGCTGTTGTATAACACATCTGCCTTAGAGCGGGCAAAGCCAACCACTACCGGATCTACCGCTTCGAGGTGTGAGGGATTGGGACAAAGCTTTAAATTGATTTTATTGCCCGAACTGGTTTCTATATCACTGCTAAAACCGAGGTGGTATTTTACATCGCCTGATCCCATGGTAGTATCCGGGGTTGCAGTTCCTTCAAATTCACTAAATATCTGTTCATAGGTTTTACCTAAAATATTTGCCAGTATGTTCAGCCTTCCCCGGTGTGCCATCCCAATCACAACTTCCTGCACACCACTTGATGAAGCCGTATCAATAATAGCATCCAAAGCCGCTATGGTAGTTTCGCCACCTTCCAGCGAAAATCTTTTTTGTCCAATATATTTAGTGTGAAGGAATTTTTCGAACATTACTCCCTCATTCAATTTTTGTAGTATTCGTTTCTTCTGGGTAAGGGGTACCGGCTTCAACATCGTTTGCTCCACAGCGTTTATCAGCCAGTCTCTTTTCTTTCTGCTGTTTACAGAACTAAACTCTATCCCAAGATGTGTAGTGTAACACTTTTTTAAATGGTCAACAATATTTTGAAGCGTTGTATTACCCAACCCAACAAATTTACCCGCCTCAAAACCTAGAGATAAATCAGCATCTGTAAAACCAAAATTTGCCAATGCAAGATTTGCCTGGCGATCTTTTCGTTCCCGGATTGGGTTTGTTTTCGCAACCAAATGCCCTTTTCTGCGATAGGCCAATATCAATTGATACACGCTGAATTCCTTATTCATCTGCACTGTATCTATAGTTGCGCTGTCGGCCGGTACAACATGCTTACTGCTTCCATTAAAGTTGCTGGTTGCAAAATCAAACCCTTCAAAAAACTTACGCAACTCGGCATCAATGCTGGAAGGGTCTTTTACAAAATCATTGTACAGGCCTTCGATATATGCCGGATGGGCGTTGGTGATGTATTGAAAATCCTTCATTTTAATGTAGAAAATTTGTTTATGATGACACCTCACTTGAGGATTGCAAATATCGGTTGTTTAACCATTAGATGGAAGAGGGTTTTTGGACTTATTCGTTAAAAAAGCAACAATTACGGCACTTAGCATTACATATACCGTAAAATCATAAAACCCCGGTTCAAGTGAAGCCATCGTATTTTTAATTGCCTTTGCACCCAGAAAAGCAATGGAAATACTGATGGCAAAAACATCGGCCATTGCCCACTTACTAATTAGGCTTAGGTATTCCTCCGCTTTTGGAGCGACGTTGTTACCAAGCAATTTATAAAATATTATAGCTGACTTCATTAACGACACAATGATACCGAAAAATAAAATAAGTAAAAAAGGAAGATAATTGGTAGTTTCCCACAAAGATTGCAGTGTTCCCAATACACTCCTCTTTTCATTAAAAAGGTTAATGTCAATAAAAAAATTAGCAGTAATATCTATTTTGAGCATGTCTGTTACGAGCTCAAAACCCAATAACACCATCGAAAAGATGTGCAATATCAAAAGAATCATCTTTTTAATCCTCGAAATTTATAGCTGATCCAATTTTTTAAAGGCTAAATATGACTTAATTTGAAAATTCCTTTTTCGTTATTGTATTTTCTTGTTTCAAACACCTATCTTCGCAGCCCAAAAATAAGATTTAAATGGCAAACCATTCAGCAACTAAGAAAGATGTGCGTCAGAGCAGCAAGCGTAATGAACGTAACCGTTATTATGGTAAAACAACCCGTAATGCAATACGTGATATCAAAGCGATAGATGATAAAGCAGGTGCTACAGAAAAGCAACCACTTGTTGCCTCTATGATTGATAAATTAGCGAAGCGTGGAACCATCCACAAAAACAAAGCTTCTAATTTAAAGAGCAAGCTGGCAAAGAAGATTAACGCACTTACCAAGTAATCCATCATTACTTCTTAAAAATATTGTAACAACCCGTTAGGTTAAACTAATGGGTTTTTTTTATTGAGTAAATAATTCCGTTCTTCGGGCCACCTTTACCTGAATCTTGATTGCTTACAGTACGTTTCTTGCTGGAATTTCCCGAGCGCCTTAAGCAGTTCGTTGCCTGTTTTCTATTGGCTGAAAAGACGGTGTTAAAAATAATGTAGCTTGTAAAAAAAAA
>JBBQQP010000038.1:0-15588 GCA_038215675.1 Chitinophagales bacterium
GGTAATTAACGGAATTGTTTTTCCCCAATGCATTGGTGCATTTCCTTCGTATCGCATGGTTGGTGCAGAACAAAAATGTATCAGTTAAACAGCCTGCCCAATGTAGATTTCTTTATTGACCCTACGTTTTATTTGCAAAATTATCTTACCGGGGGTCCAGTAAAAATGAATTGTATCACTTAATGAAATGATTGATATAACCATTAGGCATTAAATCTCAAATAAAACACACAATCAACCGTTTACTTCACTAAAATCAGGGGTTGTAAATCAATCGCTTCCACTACCTATTGATGCCGTGATAAAAGATAGCAAGGGAACCCCGGTTTGGATAGAACCAGCGAAAAATCATTTAAAAATAAAATGGTATGGTAGGGCTGGAAATTGACGATCGGATAGAAATACCTTCGGATAAAGAGGTAGGTAATTTAATAGTAAGATCGGTTGCCTATTTGTTGCAAAGCAAATCTTTTTTTAAAAAGGAGCCGACCCAATGGGGCGCATAATTTGGGTATTAAATAACACTATCATAAGCCTCCCAAGTATTATAACCGGAATGCCAACGGCCTCAATTTGCAAGATATTGACGCACAGTTAGCCCTGTTCAACTAATTTGTAAAAACAATTCTAATTCTTTATAAATTAATTTCCACCAACTGAATCTGAGGCGCAACTGTATCGCTGCAGATATATGCGATGTGATGTAGATCAAGTACAATTTCGTGCAGAAACCATTGCTGGTTTTCCCAAGTAATGCTGTTTTTTTCTATCACCACTTCATTTAAAGGCTGACTCAATCCGCAGCCCACTGCTTTTAAGAATGCTTCCTTCTTAGTCCATAAGGTATAAAAAGCATGTAGTTTATTTGTTGCATTGATTAGCTCCTTCCATTCCTTATTGGCAAACAAGTTGGTAAAATCTTCCATCGGGATATCTTTGATGGCTTCCACATCTACCCCTACTTTGTTGGTCTCACTCAGTGCGCAAATTACATATTCACCTGAGTGGGTAATATTAAAACTGATGGCTTCGTCAAAATAAGGTTTTTGGAATTCGGTGTATTTTAAATCATCTAAAGTATATTCTTTTCGTCCGATAAACTCCAGTCCTTTTAGTAAAAGAATGTTGCCTGCCAAAGATCGTTCCGCATCCTGCCAGTTGCGATATTTTAAAATTTTGTGTTGAAGTGCAATGGGAAGTTGCTGTAGTAAATTATTAAACACAGCGGTTTCTAACCTGTTAGTTATTTTATAGAAAAATAATTTTATCATGTTTAAAGGAAGTAAAATTAGTATCAAATAAAAAGGAATTCTGCTTCGGATTTTTTTATTAACCCAACTGGTACAAAACTCGAACTATTTATTAGATTTAAAACTTTTATATGATTTATCAGAAGCAAAAGAATGAGGCGGATATACAATATAATTAATAATCAAATATTCATATGCCAAAACCAATCACAACATATCTAAAATAATTTAGTTGACGGATTTTCTTTACTCAACCCATTGTGTAAATTGCAAAATAATTTTCAAGGCTATTATTTAGAATTGGTTAAAAGAAGCATGTAAGAGCTAGACGTTTTATTCTGCTGATTATTGTGTAACGCAAAATAGTGTACTTCGTTTTTTTATAAAAAAAGAGTCGATCCTGTAGGCTTGATGTTCGATTTGGATTGATTTGGCTTTAGGTTGATTAAGTCCAAACTGACTGGCGTAAAAGGTTTGAATTTGGAAATCATATCTAACCCTTAGTGTTGACAGGAGCTGGTTACGGCTAAGACGACATGTGCAGACCTTGCCATTTATATCGTTTCAAAAGGTGAAAATGATTCTTATTACGGGTGGCATTTTGTATATTTGTCTACATCGAAATCAATAAATGAACGCATTAGAGAAGTTTCATAAAAAACTGGACAATAGTAATTGGGACGCTTCAGATAATATAGAGATCAATAAAGCATTTATAGATGTTTGTGATGAACTGTCTACAAATGGGGATTTTGAGAAAGCTCATCTTTCTGAAGTAGAGCGCCAGACTTTTGCCTTTAGTAAAACCCCTGAAATGAGATTGTCTTATAAGGTTGCAGGTGACAAGACAATGTCTGATGGAACGATTATTCCCTACGAATGGCCTGAAGTCAATACTTTTATAGCCGGGGATTTTATTTACTTAACAGACAGGTTCCACACATCTAAAAATAATTTTGCAATAACAGAATATGGGTTGGTTTTGTATTATTCTGGAAAATTAAAATCCAATGAAGACGTTTATAACCTGCTAAGTAAACTATTTGAGTTAGCAAAAAAATACCTGTTGGATGCAAAAGAAGATTCTAAAAAGTACGCTGTTCTTTATTATGAAAATGTTGTTGCAAATGCATTGAATATTTCTTCACGTCGAAAATCAGTCCAACAAATTGCTGATTTGTATAAGGACATTATCCGTTATATATTTTCTATTCATCAGGAATGGGAAGTAACCCATGCTGCTGCGCAAAGAACTATTATTGACCTTACAGGGTTTGCCATCCAATACTTTAAGGATTTTAATGACACGGTTGATTTAAAAGCTTTAATAAATAAAAACTGGCAAACTGCGGTTTTTCTTGCGGACACTTCTACATGGGGAGCTATCTATGTTACTGATATCAGTGTACGCCTACTGAAAAAGTTAAAAGCAAATACAGATGATTGGTTAGCGTTTAAGGCCAGGCAATATGAAAAGCTTTCTGTAGAATCAAGGGCTCAGCAAAATATGGCAGCTGTTTCTTTTATTGAAAAAGCTATGCGCATTTATAACGGTTTGAAAGACCAAGAAAACCTAGAAAAATTAGAGGCGCTTTACCAGGAACTACGCAACGAATTTGAAATGGGCGAGGTAAGGGTAGATATGCCTCAGGATGAACAACAAAGGATAGCAGATCAAATACAAAAAGTTATTACGGAAAGCAATGAAGAAGGAATAATAAGAATTTTAATGGGAACCCCCATGATCATGCCATTAGAAAAAATTCGTGCTTGGGGTAAGGATTCCTTTAAGGAGAATATGTTGGCGAATTTGTTTGCTACCAGCGTGAAAGACAAATTTGGGAACACTATCGCCACTTACACTACAGAAGAAGAAAGAGAAAAATTGGCTTTTATCCGTGTTTATCAATTTCATCTTCAAATCGCTTTACAAACGATTGTACGGTTATTTATGGAAGCAGTTCATGCAGAAAAAATTTCCGCCAAAGCCATTAAGGAATTTTTATCAAATACGTGGTATAATTATGAAACCAGGCAACTATATGGGAAAGAAGTTTCAATCAATAGTTTTGCTTTGGTCGAGTCCGGTATCAATTCGCTTTTTTATGAACTGAATTTTTGGAAAATAGAACAAGGGTATATCCCCAATTTTGTTTGTGCAACCGATAGCCTGGTTTTAAAAGTGGAATTTATTATCCGGGAATTTGCCGCAAAAATTGGCAAGCCCACTTTTAGACCAAAGACGAAGGAGCCTGAAATAATAATGGAGAAGTCACTTGATGAATTATTAAGGGATTTGGAGGACAGTATTACAGAAGATGATCTTTATTTTGTTAAATTTATACTAACTGAAAAAGCAGGCTACAATTTGCGTAAGCGGGTGGCTCATGGCTTGATGGATAGCAACGAGTACAGCATCGAGACAGTGCTTTTACCATTAATTATTATTTTAAAACTTGGCAACTACCAGTTCACCAATAAATAACCTTTTTATGAATGCAACACTATTAGCTCAACCCTATTCAACTAACGAGTTGCGTATTCAAAAACTTGTTTTGGCTTATACATTTTCGGCTAATAGGGGTGTGCTTTTTTCACACTTTTCTTATCAAACCCCGGTAACAACATCCATAAAATTTATCCAGGCATTTGAGTTAAAAACCCGAATCATGGGATTCGCACATTTGGAACAAGACTGGGATGGATATAATGCTGAACCAATTTCATTACCGTCCATCGCCACGGCATTAGACGTGCTCCACCAGTTGGAAAATGATCGTATGTTTTCCGGGAAAATTTCAATCCATGTATTTCCCATGCGCAATGGAGGCATTCAATATGAGTTCGATGCAGAAAACCTATCGGTCGAACTTGAAATTGATATCAACGGTAGCATGCTGTTTATCGTATTTGACGAAAAGGGAAATATAACTGATAGGGCGCCGCTTTTTGATTACGAGCTCTCCGCTTTATCTTACACACTTGAAGACGCTGTAACCAATGCCCGATAATTATGTCATTACTAATGCAGACCGGTTATACCGTAGATATCCTATTCGGGAAGAACCGAAATATGAACATTTTTGGAAGTTGGAAAATGGAAGAAAAATCCCTTCAAGTGCCGCATTTAAAACTAAAAACGGCGAAGATGGTTTATCTGTAGATATAGCATCATTAACTACACCTGCTAAAACTTCTGGAGATCCTTTACATTTTGGTGTGGCGGAATTTCAGGCATCCGTTCCTTTAGATGCAGGTTTCCCTTGCGTACCTGATAAACAACCTGGGAATGATGCCCATGCCTTGATTTTGGGGGATACTAATCCAATTGCAAAAAAATTATCAAGGTCGATTGTGGCGATTTATTAAACGTTTAAATTTCTCGGGAGAGTTGAAAAGAACCAGATTTAAATTCCATTCCTTAGGTTCCTCCTTCTTGCAGATGATGCCTTCTGCTCTTTTTTATCAATATTGATTCTCAAATAAATGTTGACGGAAACATTCCTGTAGCCTTTCGCTTTTTAATTGAAAAATTAAGTTGACGGAAACATCCATTTTGGTGGAATTTTTGCGAAGTTTTAAGTTGAAAAAACAACATACCCCACAGACTTAATTTCGGGCTAAAATCAAATTTAAAAAGAGTTTTAAGAATCTGGGAAGTATGCAGCTAAGCGCAATTCGCTAGCTTAATACATATTTAGTGATCTGAAAAATCTGAATATTTTGAGCTGGGAGCTAAAATAAAAAAAGCCTTTAAACAGGGTGTTTAAAGGCTCGTGAGTGAATTTAGTATTCCTCTTGTGAACTGGCTGGGACTCGAACCCAGGACCCATACATTAAAAGTGTATTGCTCTACCAACTGAGCTACCAATTCTCATCATTTACTTCCTTTGAAGCAACCCTTATTTATTCGGGAGTGCAAAAATAGGGTAAAAAACTATAGTGCCAAATTTTTTTAGAAAACTTTTTCGGGAGTTCCTTTTAATTATCACAAGATTGTTTATCAACAGCGGATGAACTCTCTTATTTTTGCTTATAACTTTTTTTATGAGTGAGTTTTTTAAAAACAAGGTAGTAGCCATTACCGGTGGTAGCGAAGGAATAGGCAGAGCATTGGTAGATGCCCTTATACCGCTGGGTGCAAAAATTGCTACCTGTGGTCGTAACCAGGATAAATTATATAATCTGCAGGTTCAATATTCCAATCAAATGCTGCATACCATCGTTGCAGATGTAAGTCGCTACAGTGATTGTAAAAACTTTATTGATTCTACCATAGCAACCTATGGAGGAATTGACATTCTCATTAACAATGCCGGCATCAGCATGCGCTCTTTATTAAAGGATGCGGATGTGGATGTAATTAAAAAAGTGATGGACATCAATTTTTTTGGAACGGTGTATTGCACCAAGCATGCGCTGGAATCCATCATAGAAAGAAAAGGAACCATCGTAGGCGTATCTTCAGTTGCCGGTTATCGTGGACTGCCCGGCCGAAGCGGCTACTCCGCCTCCAAATTTGCAGTGAATGGATGGCTGGAAGCAATCCGAACCGAGTTACTGGATACTGGTGTAAACGTAATGTGGGTATGCCCTGGTTTTACCCGTAGCAATATCCGTAACGTAGCACTCAACAGCACGGGCAATGCACAGGGTGAAAGTCCGCTGAATGAAAGAGATTTGATGAGTTCACAGGATTGTGCCGCCCATATTATAAAAGCCATCGAAGGAAGAAAACGAAATTTGATTCTTTCGCTCAGTGGCAACCTGACCGTTTTTCTGAACAAGCTTTTTCCATCAATAACGGATAGACTGGTTAAAAAATTCTTTTATAAAAACGGCGTACTAATCAAGTAGATATTGTTGAACCAGTTACCTGCCTGGCACATAAATCCCTATTATATTTTCATTGATACACTTACCATTTAAAAAATACATTTCCCATTACAATGCCGATACTCACCCTTACTTCTGATATTGGCCAGCACGATTTTCTTGCCGGCGCAGTGAAGGGGCAGTTATTACAAGCCGGCAATTCTTTTACCATCATTGATATTACGCACCAGCTTTCGCCATTTAATTATCCCCAGGCGGCTTATGTTTGCAGAAATGCAATGAAGAGTTTTCCTGCCGGCACCTGCCACCTGATACTGGTAAACTTATTTGATGAAAAACCGGAGCACATGCTGTTTGCCGAACACAAAGGGCAATTTATTGGCTGTGCCGACAATGGCCTACTTACCATGATATTGGAAGAACTACCGCAGAAGGTAGTGGCTTTGGTGCTTGATAAAAACAATCAAAAAAATACCCTTTATTGCACCTCCGTTTTTGCAAAAGCCTTCAACGATGCACTCTCCGGTAAACCACTTGATCAAATTGGCGACCCTTCCATTTCAATACGGGTAAAAAATCCGCTACGTCCGCAACTAGGCAACAACTGGATGGAAGGGCAGATTATTTTTATTGATAATTTTGAAAATGTAATTGTAAACATCACCCGGGAAGAATTTGAGGAACAACGCAAAGGCAGGAGCTTTAAAATTGTTTTTAAAAGGGATGAAGTGATTGAGAAGATCAGCGATACGTATGCGGATGTGCAGGAAGGAGAAAAACTGGCCCTATTTAATTCCGCTGCTTATCTTGAAATCGCCATCAACAAAGGCAATGCAGCCGGACTTTTTGGATTGCAAGGGTTTTCGGAGAAACAAAACCAGGGCCAACATCAATACCTTAACAACCGGTTGTTTTATCAAACGGTGAAGGTGTATTTTGAGTAAGATGGGCCGCCTGCCGCCCGAAGATGGGCCGCCTGCCGCCCGAAGGAAGCCCCCCTGCCCCCCGAAGGGGGGTTCTGGGACACAGCTAATTTTGAGCGCTGTTCCGAGATAGCTAGAGGCCCAACCAAAGGAGTAGCTTAATTGGCAATTTATCATACTGAGTAGTGAAAGGCGAATTCACCATTCATTTTTCAATTTTCATTTTGCATTTTGCATTTTTAATCATTCATTTTTCATCATTCACCTTTTATTTTTCATTTTTCATTTTTGATCATTCATTTTTCATTTTTCATTTTTGATCATTCATTTTTCATCACTTATCACTCATCACTCATCGCTCATCATTGACCTTTTTAAAAAACATATCATCTTTCGAGGTATCGGACAAAGAACTGGTGACTGCTTTTAAAGAGAGCGGTGACATCAACAAGCTTAGTATTCTATATCAACGGTATATGGACCTCGTATTTGGTGTGTGCCTAAAGTATTTTAAGGATGCGGACAGAAGTAAGGATGCGGTAATGGATATCTTTGAAGAACTCAACAAAAAATTATTGCAGCACGACGTAGAGAATTTTAAAGGATGGCTGCATGTATTGGCACGAAATTATTGCCTGATGCAATTGAGGAGTTCGAAAAATATTAAAACCACTGAACTCAATGCTGATTTTATGCAATCCAGTCAATCAACACATCTATCCAATGAAGCACTGGAAAAGGAGGCGACATTTAAACTTTTAGAGGAGTGCATGGAAACATTGCCGGCAGACCAGCAGCAAAGCATCCAGTTATTTTTTGTTCAAAAAAAATGTTACAATGAGATTGCTGAAATTACCGGCTATGAATGGAATAAAGTAAGGAGTTACATCCAAAATGGAAAACGAAATTTAAAGATTTGTATAGATGGGAAGGAGGGTTAGATTACTATATTGTTGGATTGTTGCTTTGTTGGATCGTTGAACTGTTTTATTGTTAGTGATCGACTGGCATGTTTAATTATTGATATTTGTTGGTTATTTAAAATACTTTAGAATGTTGGTGCAGGCTTTTAGCTTTTTATGAGTTCAGATAAAAAACATATCATTTACACAACGGAGGATATTCAAAAATATCTTTCTGGTGCGCTTGCGCCTGCAGAGATGTATGCCATGGAAAAAGCAGCGCTGGATGATGCTTTCTTAGCCGAAGCAATGGAAGGATATGGCGAAATGCAGCACCAGGAATGGGAAACTCATTTAACTTCATTGAAAACTCATTTTGCCGGGGTACAAACTGCCGCCGTTGTTACCATGACGCCCGCTGCCAAACGCTTTCCTGTCTGGAGAGTGGCTGCCGCTGTCATCATAATTTGCAGTGGGATTGCTGTCACCTATTTTTTAAAGACCAACGATGCTACCCAAAATAATTCTATTGTTGCTGTTAATCCAATAAAGGACTCTATAAAAAGTACCACTAGTGAAAGTATTGCGACTGATACTGATTCCATCATCTTTGCACCGGTAATTTCCAATAACGCCAAACAACAACCAGCCATTGCACAGACGCAGCAAAGAACATTTGTAGACAGCAGTTTTATTTACAAACCTGAACCGGACAGCAAAAAAGAAGTAGCCCAAACCGCTGGTGGCGGGTATGTAGACGATTTACATAAAGGCCGTACCAACGATATTGCCAATAACAATATCGCACCGGTAAACACGCAAAACAATGCTGAACAAAATGATATCCGCAGTAAAAAAATAAGTAACCAGCCGGCAGTAAGCGCCGAAGAAATGAAGGAAACAAAGGCTCCTCTGGAGCGGAAATTTATGGCACAGATTTTTGCCCCGGATGGTTCACCATTGCCTTTTGCAAACATCAACATTCCCGATCAAAATATGGGGACCTATGCGGATGCGAAAGGTAATGTTCGGCTGATCTCTTCCGACTCGCTGCTTCAGGTGGAGATAAAATCTGCCGGGTATATTTCCCGGAATGTTACGTTAAGAAGTGATATTGCGCAGAACAAAATCATGTTGACCGAAGACGTGAATGCCCTGAAAGGCAAAACTCAGGTGGCAGGTAACTTATCTGCTTTCGCTCCAAAAAGAAGGGCAGTACTTGTGCCGGATTCAGTTATTGATGTGGAGCCGGCAGATGGATGGAATAATTATGATACCTACATCACCAACAATTTATCATTGACAGAAGACATTGTTCAAAAAAAGATACATGGTGAAGTAGAAATATCTTTTGAAGTGCAAAGTAATGGAGCGCTTGCCAATATAAAAATTGATAAATCGCTTTGCGAAGAATGCGATGAAGCGGCACTAAGGGCTGTAAAGGAAGGACCACGGTGGAGAATAAAGAAAGGTAAAAAAGCTACCGGTAAGGTAAAAGTAAAGTTTTAATTCCCGCCCGTTTTTTATCTCAGGTGTGTTCATTTCAAATCTTCGATTTAATAGTAAAACAGGTTTCGAAAACCTCAATGCAGCATACTTTCCAGAGTTGAATTTTTTAGAACAGCTGTCAGCAATTTGAAACAATTTAAAATAAACCCGCCCAATTTTCTGGTTACAGCTTGAATGCCTAACCGCTATATTTGTATAAAATAATGCGTATGAAAATGCTTTTGTTTACCATAGTCGGACTTGCTTTTTTCGTGACTCAAAATATAATTGCACAGGTTAAACTACCATCGGCTTCCACCATACAAACCATAAAACAAGAATTTGGCATGGGTGCCATTGAGGTTACTTACTCCAGACCAGGGGCAAAAGGACGCAAGGTATTTGGCGACATTGTACCTTATGGAAAATTATGGCGCACAGGAGCCAATGCTGCTACTAAATTGGTTTTTTCAGAAGCAGTTGAAGTGAATGGTAAAAAAATAGATGCTGGCGCCTATGTACTTTACACCATCCCTGGCGAAGAAAGCTGGGAAGTGATCCTCAACAAAGGAATAAAGAATCTGGGAACAGAAGGCTACAACGAAGCAGAAGATGTAGCAAGGTTTAAAGTGGAACCGGTGAAAACAAAAAGTAAAACCGAGTTATTTACCATTCAGTTTGCGAACGTAGAGGGCGCTTTTTGCGAACTACAATTGATGTGGGAAAAAAAGTTGGTAACGATTGTTATTACCGCCAATATCAAGGAGAAAATGCGTTCGCAAATTGATGCCGCCATGCAGACGGATAAGAAGCCTTACTGGCAGGCTGCACAGTTCTATTACGAGTACGATATGAATTTAAGCAAGGCGCTGGAAAACGTAAATAAAGCTTCAGATGCGAATCCAACTGCCTATTGGATTTACTTATACAAAGCTAAGATTCAAAAGGATTTGGGTGACGATGCCGGCGCCCTTAAAACTTCCCAGACGTCCATGGAATTTGCAAAACAGGCAAAGGCAACTGATTATATAAAAATGAACCAGGCCTTTCAAAAAACAATTAAAAAACCTTAGTAACTCATTCAACAAAATAAAAATGACCAGTTTGCGCTGGTCATTTTTTATGATAAAAAAATTGAAAATTTAATTCTCAATGCCTGTTAAAACCTGAACCCGAGATTAAAACCCAAACCCCTCAAACCGCCCCATGGTCCTTTTGCCCTTATGGTTGCGCCGCTTCCGTTAACAGAATAAGATTCCACTAATTTATCAAAAGGAGCATCTGCTATCAGTTCTTCAATTTGGCTTCTAAGGTCAGCCTGTTCAACTGAATTTAATGCTGTTGTAAGAATTAAATCTCCTTTGGCATTGCCGTAATTTGGACCAATGATCCACCAGTCGAGGTAAACAGATTTACCCAGTTTCCATTGGGCCCCCAACAATAACCCTCCGGTGATGGTAGAAATATTTCCGTTAAAAATTCCTGTTTTATTAATCGGTCCATTAGAATAGTTAATGGGCAGATCTGATTTATAGCTGGAAATATTTGCAAAAGGTGCAAGATAAAATCCCCGCATGGCACCTTTTTTCCCCACATAAAAACGAACTTCAGGTGTAATCCCCATGCCGCCCCATTTAAGCTGATTAACTGGAACACTTGGGTCGTCAATTGCTTTCTCAATTGAACTCAAAAAAGGCAATTTTCCAAATGGCCTGTAATGAACATTGGCCGCAATGGAAACACGTTTAGCAATCTTTCGTTCATACTGCACTGAAATATTTTTAACCACCAGGGCAGACAGGTTGATTTTTACAATATTGTTTTTAGGACTTTCCTTTGGCTTGTCTTCCTCCTCATTTTGAGAGAATGCTGATACCGATAAAACAAGACCTAAGAAAGCGACTGGTACAATTTTTAAAATATGCATAAGAAAATTTAGGGATGTAAAAAGACTATAATAAAATAGTATAAAACATATAACGTATTTGTATCTCACTTATTGGATTCGATCGAAAAAAACCCGAGAGATGACTTCACAAAACGGGCTGCTATTAAATGTTGCAGAAAATAAAAAGTAGGGCATCCTTATACTAAAATATGTTGTGTAAGTCATCCGCTAATTTAATCGATCGGAGTATCCGGTTAATCCGCCAGGGCGGTTTTATTGGCTTCACCTGCTGGCAACAATAGCTGCAACATCAACGCAAGTACAATCACCAACAAGGCCCCAATTACATTCAACCATAAAAAAGAAATAATGTTGAGGTTATACACAAGTATCACCAGCAATTCAGCAATTACTGCGGCTATAAAAACAGCATTGGCTTTTACATGTTTTATCCAAAATGCCACCATGAAAATCCCGAGGATAACACCATAAAACAAAGAGCCTAAAATATTTACTGCTTCAATCAGGCTATTACCGAGGTTATGAGCAAACATGGCCACCACAACAGAGAAAACGCCCCAGCCAAATGTGTACCATCTTGAAATGCTGTAGTCTTTTGCTTCTGAACAATTTTTATTAATAAATTTTTTATGAAAATCGATTACCGTGCAGGAAGCCAGCGAATTTAGCGCTGCTGCAATGCTGCCCCAGGCAGCCAAAAATATCACTGCAATTAATAATCCAACCAATCCCTTTGGTAAATTATCAATTACAAAACGCAGGAAAATAAAATTGGTATCATTGGCATCATCTCCCGGAATGGCCTTTCTTAAAACTTCCTTATACTGCACACGGACTGCGGTGGTTTGTGCACGGTCATTGGCTGCAAGCGCATTGCTGTATTGTTGCTCAAGGTTTATCAAAGAATCTTTATACATAGTTTTTTTAGCAACCATCACTTTGGCATTATCAAAATAAACAGGTGCCTTGTGATGCTGATAAAACGAAAACACCAAAATACCTACCAGTAAAATCAGGAACTGCATGGGCACTTTTACGAGGCCATTAGTAAGCAGTCCAAGTTTACTTTCTTTATCCGTACTTGCCGTAAGGTATCGTCCCACCTGGCTTTGATCTGCGCCGAAATAACTCAACGCAAGAAAAAAACCTCCAATCACACCACTCCAGATATTGTATTTATCCTTCCAGTCAAAATGATTGTTGGTAACGCCGGTTGTGATGATGTTCATTTTACCCTGGTTACCCGCAATGGTGATGGCATCCGAAAAGCCCATCCCAGCCGGCAACAAGGTAACCACCATATATCCCGCCAGGAACATTCCTGCGATGATAATAATCAGTTGCAACTGCTGCGTATAAGCCACCGCTTTAGCTCCCCCACTCATAGTATAAATAATGAGCAAACCGCCCATGATTATATTGGTGTAATAAATATTCCAGCCCAACAATGAACTTAAAATAATGGAAGGTGCATAAATGCTGATGCCTGTTGACAAGCCACGGGAAATTAAAAATAAGGCTGAAGTTAATGAGCTGGTTTTAAGGTCGAAGCGGTTTTCTAAAAACTCATATGCTGTGTACACTTTTAATCTTCTAAAAACCGGTACAAAAAAAATACAGATCACAATCATAGCGAGGGGTAAGCCAAAATAGTATTGTACAAAACGCATTCCATCGGTATAAGCCTGACCCGGGGCACTTAAGAAAGTGATGGCACTTGCCTGTGTACCCATGATACTAAGCAGCACCATATACCAGGGCATACTTCTGTTACTAAGAAAGTATCCCTCCAGATTTTTGGTACTACTGCTTTTGTAGACACCGTAAAGGATGATGCCGCAAAGTGTAGTGACTAATACTACCCAATCAATTGTACTCATAAATCAGACCGGCCCGCTGAAAGGGCTTTTGGTTTAAAATAATTTTCAGCCTTCTGCACATGCTGAAAGTTTGCTATTTAAATTTCATCGTGATGAAATAAAAGAGGACTACCTGCAGGAGCAAAAACAGCAATACACCTAAGTACCATTTATTCCAATATGACTTTTCGTTTTCCATATAGCCTGCTGTTTTTATTTACCCGCTTTCTTCTTTGCATCAATCGGCGGAGTTGCAATTAAATTGGCAAACAGCCGGTAGGCACCTGGCACGCCCACTGGCAACTCCCTGAAAAATACCAACCCGGTGTACACAAATCTTCCTTTACCATAGTTGGCAATGATCAAACTACCATCCTGCTCATTCTCCCCGGGATCTTTCATACTTAGTATGCGCTGATAATTGCTGTCAACTTTTTCAGCATTGTAAATACTGCGTTCCTGTATCCAGCCATCAAAATCTTTTTCGGTTATTTTGTTTGGATAATTTAAAGCCGGGTGGTTGGGTAACAAGAAATTCACTTTTGCAGTTTCGTCGGTAACACGGTTGCGGCTGATGTTAAACGGATAAGGCGCCATCTTTGCTTTTACCGGTCCTATTTGGTTACTCGTATTATATTGCGATAATAAAATACCCCCGTCCTTTACATAGTCCATCAACACATCATATACATTGTTCATCCACTCGTTGGTATTGTAAGCCCTCACGCCGGTTACAATGGCATCGTACTGTTTTAAATTGCCCGCCTTTACTTCTTTTTCTGTAAGCATTGCCACGGTATATCCCATTTGCTCCAATGCCTGCGGCACTTTATCGCCTGCACCGGCAATATAGCCTACCCGTTTACCCGCAATTTTTAAATCCATTTTTAAAACAGCAATACCGTCATAATAATTATAAAAAATATCCGGGATATGATCGTACTTAATTTTAGCCAGTGTAAAAAGCTGGTTGTCTTTAAAGGCTTTGGACGATAGCTGTCCGCCTAAATATTCCTTTGTATTTTTCTTTATGGAATCACTGTTTAAAATAACATTGATATTTCTTACCGCCATTTTTGATACATGCATCATCGAGTCAAAAACCAATCTTGAATAACCGTTGTACTGGTACCTGAAGTTAGCCGTATCCTCCAGCGCTGTATTGAACTGCAATGAGAATCCTACATCCCTTTTTTGATCCACATCGTCATTTTTAAAGATGATAATATTTTGTATGCTGTTGATAAAAACCGGGTTAACTATTTGAATCGGTTGATACAATTCTCCCTTTACAGGATCTGTATATTTGAACAATACGGGTTTAAAGAATTGATACACGTCTTTACCAAAGGTTAGTTGAAAATTTGCCTTGTAATTATATATTTCAGGATTACCGATCAAATTTTGTTCCCTGATGTCGAAACTACCCTTTCCCTCATCCAGCCCTCTCTCCAGCCAGAATGGTTGTGAGGCCTGCGCTATATCACTGATAGCTGCAGTAACTATTTTGGATTTATACTCATTGGCTTTAAAAGCCTCAAATGTATAGTTGATGCCAAATACGGATACCATTACCCTTTCAATCGGCAAACCGGTGCGGTTATTAAATGCAAGGTTTATTTTAATGCTGTCGCCAATCACATTTAATTGATTAACGGCCGTTGCTTCCATAAAAATACCGCCAGCATGTTCTATCAGTTTATTAATATCCTCCTCCTTATGCATAGCCCAAAATGGGGTATTTATCTCAAAGGCAGTTTGCTTTGTATTGCTTTGTAATTGACTGCTGGTTGCGTTGCTTTTGGCATCACCAGGTTTTACTGCGGGAGGAAGAGAAGAAGATTTCAACCGCCCGATGATTTGCCTGAGTTGAATCAAAGCCGCAACAGAATACTCCGGATGCTGCACATCGAAATTGCGGATGAGGTGATTTACGGAATCTGTTAAGTCATTTTTACCTGTTCTACTCCATTCGATGTTTACTCCATCCATCAAATCATTCACCGGCCTATCGCCCTTTACAGTTGTAAAATATTCAGTAGAGCTGCCTCTTTGTGCCGGCACACCAAATCCCTGGCTTTTGTGCTGGCTGCGACTAAGTGCAGCAATTTCGCCATAACCTTTTCCCAACAGTGGATTGTACATTCCTACCTCCAGTTTAAACTGATCTTCGCTGGTGGTGTTGGTGCTGCCAAAATTAAAGGTGTTCCACAGCAGTCGTTTTGCCTGCCATATGTTAACGCCTTGTTTTAATTGCTCCGGAAATTTAGTTGGATCTGCAGCCGCATCAAATGCCTCACGGGCAATGATGCCCGATGCGGCATGATGTCCATGCCCTGCCCTGCTGTCTTCCGGAAAACGTGCGATGATCACATCCGGTCTGAATTTCCGGATCACCCAAACGGCATCGCTCAATATTTT
>JBBQQP010000039.1:0-15588 GCA_038215675.1 Chitinophagales bacterium
TAGTTTGCGAAATCGATATTCCTGCTCCCAATAAAATTCAAGCGGGTTGTTTAACACCTCCGCCTGCGATTCTTCCACTCTTTGTAAATCTTCCGCATGAACCAATTTTGTCCAGTGCAGGTGGTCATAATTTTCCGGTAAAGGATCATATCCAAATAAGTTTTTAAAACCGTCCCCAGTTCTATTTATTTCACCTGTGGTTATATTAAAATCCCAGATAGAATCGTTGGTGGCTCTGGCTACCAGGTTATACCTTTCGTTGCTCAGGTAAACCGCTTCTTCTGTCTTCTTACGCAAACTAATATCCCGTATGAAGGCGATGAAACGCTTGTCAGATAGAAATTTGGCACTTATTTCTATATCCAGCAGAGATTTGTCTTTTCTTAACATTTTCCTTTCAGATCTGGCGCCATGTGGTTGCGCCATATCTTCAAAACGAAATGGATGATTTGTTAGGCTGTCTGGATGAACAAGGTCGTAAATGGTAAGGTTCTTCAATTCATCTACAGTATAGCCCGACATTTTACAGGCGCTGTTATTTAGGATATCAAACTTTCCATTGGCGTCGGCAATAAAAATTCCATCAGATGCCTGGTCGATAAGCGTGCGGTATTTTTCTTCACTTTCAACAAGTTTTTTTTCGTACAAAACCCGCTCTGTAATATCAAGCATCGTTCCTGAAAACTTCAACGGGTTGCCATTATTATCTTTACTTATATGGTAGGTAGGTTCAAGATATCGTAAAGTCAAAATTGCAGGGTTGGTGCGGATTATTTTGATGACAGGTTCAATACCAAGTGCCATATTTTCAAATCCTGCAACAAATGCAATCCGATCTTCGGGATGTATTCTTTCAAGAAATTCTTTAAAAGAAGGCGTTGAAGCTGCCGGAGTAAATCCAAAATGCCGAAACATTTGTTTTGACCAGGTTGAGTGGTGATTTTTTACAACAAACTCCCAGTTTCCTAATGTTGCGAGTTCTTCCGCTAGTTCAAGACTTTCCTGGTTTTTCCTTAATTCGTTTTCAATTTGTTTATTGGCCGTGATATCTGATATTACCGAAAAGATGTGTTTTGGACTGCCATCCACGGCACGGGCAAATACTGAATCTCTTGAAATAAACCAATGCCAGTTGCCATTTTTATCAATAACCCGATATTCTGATATGATTACTTCTTTATCCTTTGCTATCCAGTAACCTGGTTCTGTAACTTTTTCATAAAAATCATGATCGTCGGGATCCATCAGTAAGGTAAAAATCCGGTTGCCCATTTTTTCCACTTCTTCCTTGCTGTATCCAAGTATGACTTGAATACCGTCATTTTTATGAATGTATTTTTGTTCCGCAATGTCGTAAATGTAAATAAAATCGGGAGATGCATTGTTGATACTTTCAATAAAGGCGTTGTTATCTCTCAATTTTTGTTCCGCAATAATATGTTTTGATATATCTGTGATGGTACCTATGTAACCCACAACCTGGTTCGCCGAATTTTTCTCTGGAATTGCCTGGCCCAGCACCCAGGCAGTACTTCCATCCCTGCGTACGAACCGGTATTCAGAGAAAGATGCGTCTTGCACTGAGGCTGCATTTTGCCAGCCTGTTAACAACCTTTCCCTGTCATCATTGTGTACTGCGGTGAGCCAACCGTTGCCCAAAGCTTCTTCAAAAGAAAGCCCCGAGAGTTTACACCAGAATGGATTAACGTAGGTAGTGGAACCATTGCTATCTGTATGGAAAATACCAACAGGGGCAAATTCAGTCAGTGTTTTATAACGTTTTTCGCTTTCCAGTGCAGCCAGGTTCGAATGCTGACGCAATGCTTCTTTTTCAAATATTTCAAGTGCAAACGATACATCATCTGCAGTTTTTTCAAGCAGGATTATTTCTTCGGTATCAAAAAAGTTTTTTTCGCTGGCATAAAAAGTAAAAGCACCCACTACTTTCCCAAACTTCTTAATGGGGATTGCCATGCAGGAAAGATAGCCCTTGATGACGGCCGAATCCTTCCAGGGCCGCATAAGTGCATCGGTTTCAAAGTCGTTGCAAATAATAATTTTTTCTTCACTGATTGCCGTTGCACCAGCACCTATTTCGCTGTCAATCTCAGGCGCTACACTGTTTTTGCTTTCATTAAACAATTCCAGCTTTTCCCCATCCTGCATTACAGTGAAAATTTTACTGGTAAGCGGGTCAATCATTTCTATGCGTACTTTTTTGAATTTGCCAAATTCAACTGAAATATTACAAGCCTCTTTAAAAAGTGTGGTTGTATCAGTAGTACGTACAATCATTTGGTTAATCTGGCAAATAAAAGCGTATAGCCGGCTGGTTTTAATCAGTCTTTTTTCGGCTGTTTTTCTATCAGTTAAATCCACAATGATACCATGCCAGATGGTGCTGCCATCTGCTTCCCGTGCAGGGATAGAATGCCCGTGCAGCCATCGCATCCCTTTAACCGGATGATGATATTGAAACTCACATGTCCATGGCAATAAAGTTTGGGCAGATTCTTTAATCGATTGCAGGATTGCGCTAATTTTATCGGGATTGCCACGGTTGACAATTTTCTGAATGTCATTTTCTATCTCCACATATTTAAATCCCAATACGTCCTCTATTGCGGCGCTGGCATATGGAAAACTGAAGAAATCATCGGCATTTAGCCGGAAGGAATAAATGAGTCCGGGTGCAGTGGCAGAAATTTTGGCAAACTTGTCTCTTTCCTCATCCAGTTTTTGTTCTGCATTTTTTCTTTCTGTAATATCTGTTACAATCCCATGGCAGATTGTGGTGCCTTCCGGCTCTACCACCGGTAGTGAATTTACTTCATGCCAAACCAAGCCTTTGCGTGGATGCAGGTACCGGTATTCTCCTTTTAACGGTACTAATTTAAGTTTGGTTTCCTGCACTTTTTTCATCATCATATCAATGTCATCCGGATGAATGCAGTCGAAAATTTTTGCTGCATCGTTTTCGATGTCTTTATGGGCTACCCCATATATATCGTCCAATGCATTGCTGCTATATGGATAACACAATGAGCCATCCGGATTTTGGCGCATTGAATAAATCAATCCGGGAGAAGTTGCCGCAATTTTAGCAAATTTGTCTCTTTCATTGCGAAGGATCGCTTCTGCATTTTTACGCTTTGTAACATCCCTTAAATTACTCACCATGCCATTAATAGCCGGCTCTTGAAACAAATTATTCAGCACACCTTCCAGCCAGATATAATGTCCTTCTTTATGTTTAACCCTTAGTGAAACTGGTTGCGGTTTTCCGGGAGCAGCAATGGCTTGCTGATATACTTCCATTACTCTGTCAATATCCTCAATATGCAACAACTCTTTCCGTTTTAATTGGCCCAGCTCTTCATTGGTCCAACCAGTAATTTTATGCGCAGATGAACTACAGAAAACAATATGTAGGTTTTCATCAACCAGTGTAATAATGCCTTCGTTATTTTCAACCAATCCCCTAAACCTGCTTTCACCCTGCTCTAATTTTTCTGCTCCTCTTTTTCGTTCACTGATATCAACCGACATGATAAAAATCCCCTCCGGCACTGGTTGAAAACTCAGTTCAAACCAACCAATTGTTTTATCAGGAAAAACAAATTCATTTTCCATTTGAATGGAAATACGTTCATTAAAACAACGCTGGTATACTTTGTAAAATTCGGTATGCTCAATGCCCGGATATTTTTGCATTACAGTAAATCCCAAAAGTTCTTCTTTTGAATATTTGCCTTGCTTTGTCAAAGCTTTATTTACGTAAATGAATTTCCAATCGAATCCAATTATTTGGACACCTTCCAGCAAATTATCAAAGGAATCGCGAAATCGTACTTCACTATGATTCGGTTGCTCAGCAGCTTTTAAAGTTGCTTTCTCATTCTCTATTTGGTTTAATGCTGCTTCAATTGCTACCGGCAATCTGGTTAAATTATCCTTTAAGATATAATCATCCGCACCAGATTTGATGATTGCTGCTGCATATTCTTCGGAAACCTTATCTGTAACAAGTATAAAAGGCGTGAAGGAGGAACTGTTTTTTAAAATTTGTATGGCTTCTAAAGCCGTGATAAATTTTAGTGTATGATTGGAAAGAATGATAGCTGGCTTAAAAGTTTCCAGTGCTTTCGCATAGGTCGCTCTTTCATTCACCGTAAGAAAAATTGAATCAGGAAAATTGTTTTTTAATATCAATTGGATGGCTTCAATGTCGGACGGATTTTCTTCAAGTAATAATACTCTTAAAGACGCTGTAATCATAGTTGACAGTTAAAAGAAATATTTCGTAAAAATAGCTTAATTAATCAACGCTATTTCCAAACGACAGGTTAATTTGCTAAAACATAACATGACAGTTACTAAAGACTGTTTTTACGATCTTTTTGTAGCGATATTTCTACTTTTTTATTTCGCTGAAGTGTTTACTTTCGCTGGTTTTAATGCTTGTTAAGCGTCTTCTCAGTCATTCATTTTTTTAACTATTTTTCTTTCAACATAGCTATACCTGTAGTTATTTGAGCACTTCTAATCCGGTTTGCCGAATTTATGAAATAAGGCATGCTCAGATTACTGTGAAAATGTTTTATTATTGTTTGTCATCTATAACAGCTCTCTACTTCAAGGTGTAATTTACCGACATCAATTTCAAGTATTTGCAAGGTGATTATTTTATTCAAGTTTGTTACGAAAATTTTTGAGAAAAATACAGGAGGCAGCTGCCGCCAGTAAAATGCCAATAGCTGCTTTTTATATAGCCAAACAGCCACAATCAACTAACTTTACCAACTCAAATTTAAATACCCAAATATGAAAAAAAACATTTTCCTTTCCCTGCTGACCGCATTCCTTTTTTTTACAGGATTTTGTCAGCAGAAAGTCTCCAGAATATCAACAATAGATGGACATCCGGCCTGGATTATGCAAGGCAATATTTACGAAGTGAATGTGCGCCAGTACACCAAAGAAGGAACGTTCAATGCATTTGCCAAACACCTTGATCGCTTAAAGTTAATGGGGGTACAAACCTTGTGGTTTATGCCGATCAATCCAATTAGTAAATTGGATAGAAAAGGTACGCTGGGTAGTTATTATGCGGTATCTGATTTTACCGGTATTAATCCCGAGTTTGGAACGATTGGTGACTGGAAAAAGCTGGTACAGGCCATTCATGTAAAAGGCATGAAGGTGATCATCGACTGGGTGCCCAATCATACGGGAGGCGATCACCATTGGCTAAAAGAGCAGCCGGATTTTTTTGTAAAAGATGCCAACGGAAAAGCAGCCATGGCGGTAGATTGGGCCGATACCCGGCAACTGGATTATAAAAATCCGGTGATGGAAGACAGTATGATTAACGCCATGAAATATTGGTTGGCAAAAACAGACATCGATGGCTTTCGTTGCGATGTTGCCTGGAATGTGCCCGGCTCTTTCTGGAGTAAATGTATCCGGCAACTGAAGCAGGTAAAGCGTGATATTTTTATGCTGGCAGAAGGTGACAAAACTTATCTTACCCGAAATGGTTTTGATGCGGTTTACCCCTGGGATATGTTTCACATGATGATAAAAGTTGCGGCTGGTGAACGGCCTGCCTTCGCCCTCGATAGCGTGCGAAATATAACGGACACGGCTTTTACAAAAAATACGATCCAGCTTTATTTTACCAGCAATCATGATGAAAACAGCTGGAATAAATCCGACTATGCAACTTTTCCGGGAGCAGTGCATGCGCCCTTTGCAGTGTTTACGCAAACCATGGGAAAATCGGTTCCGCTCATTTATAGCGGACAGGAAGAACCATTGCTGAGACCACTGGAATTTTTTGAAAAAGACCCGATAGAATTTAAAGTATTTAAGAGAGCAACATTTTATAAAACTTTGCTTAACCTGCGTAAGAGCAACCAGGCGTTGTCGGCAGATGCTTCTTTTAGAAAAGTAACCGTGGGCGACGAAGCAGCCTTGTATGCATACGTTAGGGAAAAAGCCGGAAAAAAAGTGTTGGTTATTTTGAACTTGTCAGCTACTGAGCAATCAATTCGTGTAAAAGACAAAACATTATTGGGCAACCCCTACAATGTATTTATGGGAATAAAAGAACCATTGACAGATAAGGAATGGAAATTAGAACCGTGGGGTTATGTGGTGTACGAATACACAGCGATTGGTAAAAAATAAGCCATCCACTTAATGGAAAGAAAATAGATGCTACGCTTGGGTGTAGTATTTTTCGTTTGATATATATACTGCTGATTTATTTTGTAGGGTTCCATTGATAACCTGATTGTAATTAAAGGGTTCAGATTAAATAGCTTTCCAATTTACCTGTTGTAGCGTGTCTTCTACATGAAATGGATAGGAGAGGCTACAAACGAGTGCTGCATTATTTTATTATTTTGTATTGTCTGTTTCTAAAATAAATAAGTTGGTAATTATAAAAGGGAAATTTTTTGGAAAAACGAGATTTCCAATTGTACAAAGAATATAGCAGATCGTATAAATAATTGAACGTAACACGATACCCAAATAGCTGATTTCTTTGATTAAAAACGCAAGTTTAGCTTAGCATAAGGTGCTTTTCCTTTCGTCGGAGGTAACCTTATCTCTTCTCATTTTATCAAACCAGTTTAATCATTTGACGGGTAATTTTGCTTTTTAGATCAAACGACATTTACCTAGAATAAACAGAGGTACAATGTTTTTAAACAGACAGTCAATTAAATTAAATCCATTGGTAAGGCGGTTCATCAATATTTGATGCTGTCCTATAAAAAATATCCTATTTTGAAAAATCACGAATTAATGTCCAACAGCGGATTATTTAGTTTAAAGGAATTTAATATACTGGCCATTGATGATTCGGCAGGTGGCAGAGGCATTTTTGACAATTCGTTATTGTCCATCTGTATATCAAATCCCCTTGGAGAAATTCTGAAGGTGAACAAGGCTGCCACCAGTTTATTTGGATATTCTTTTGAAGAACTTTATAGTCTTGGCCGAAATGATTTGATGGATACTGATGTAAAGACCATGGCCATTTTTCTAAATGAAATAACGGATACGGGTTATAGTAAAGGTGAGATGAATGGTGTAAAGAAAAATGGCGATCATTTTTTGATGGAATATTCCGCTGCGTTATTACATGACTCGAATGGCGATGAGGTAAGCTACACCATGCTAAATGATATCTCTGACCTAAAAAGAATTGAAACTGAGATAAAGCAATCCAATGAACGCTTTGAACTGATAGGTGAAGCCACCAACGATGCCTTGTGGGAATTTAATAAAGAAAAAAAAATATCGTGGGCCAATCTAACACACCAGGAATTGTATGGATTAACAATGGCCAATCCGGTTCCGGATAATGAAGAATGGAAAAGACGCCTTCATCCAACAGAGGTTGAGCAGGTTGTAAAAGGCTTTTATGACGCACAGGATTCTGAAGCTGATATCTGGGATCAGGAATATCGTTTTCATGCCGGGGCCAGAGGTTGGTTAAACATTTTTTCCAGAACGTATTTCAAAAGGGATCAGTATGGGAATGTGAAAAGGATGATTGGAATTATGATGGACGTAACCCAACGGAAATTGAAGGAAGATCACCTTAAATTATTGGAATCGGTAATTACCAATACCAAAGACGCAATAGTGATTACAGAGGCAGAACCATTTGATAGGCCGGGGCCAAAAATTGTTTTTGTTAACAAAGCGTTTACAGAAATGACGGGTTACGCTTCGGAAGAAATAATTGGTAAAACACCAAGAATACTTCAGGGTCCTAAAACAGACAGAACTGAATTGGAGAGATTAACAGAATCGCTTAACAGGTGGGAGTCTTGCGAGATTACGGTGATAAATTACAAAAAGAACGGAGAAGAATTTTGGAGCAATATATCGATTAGTCCGGTAGCGGATAAAAATGGCTGGTATACACATTGGATCTCTATACAAAGAGATGTAACACAAGCCAAATTATTGGAATTGCGGCTGATGGAGTTAAATGAAAGTCTTCAAAAAAAAGCTAAAGAACTGGCCGAATCAAATTTGGAATTAGAGCATTTTGCTTATGTAGCCTCCCACGATTTACAGGAGCCGCTTCGAATGGTAACCAGCTTTCTTTCTTTACTGGAAAAAAAGTATACGGATGTGATTGATGACCGGGGTAAAAAGTATATTTTTTTAGCGGTAGATGGAGCAAAAAGGATGCAGCAGATGATACTGGATTTATTGGAATTTTCCCGGGTTGGCAAAAAAGATGAAACACAATGTCAGATTAATTTAAATGAATTGGTTGTTGGAATCAACTTACTGTTACAAAAAATTATTGAAGATAAAAAAGCGGTTATTTCGGTTCATTCGCTTCCGGTGATCAATACTTTTAAATCATCCATCCGGCAGGTTTTTCAAAACCTGATTGGCAATGCATTAAAGTATTCAAAGGAAGGCATACCCGTAAAGATTGAAATTACTGCCATTGAATTTGCCGGGCATTGGCAATTTGCCGTATCAGATAATGGCATTGGTATCAGTGCAGCGTACTTCAATAGAATATTTGTTATTTTTCAGCGACTGCATACCCGGGATGCATTTTCCGGAACGGGGATCGGCCTGGCCATCACAAAAAAAGCAATAGAGAAACTAGGTGGAAAAATTTGGGTTGAATCTAAATTAGGACAAGGAAGCTCCTTTTATTTTACCGTGCCAAAAATATCTAAATAGATGAAAAAGCCTACAATACCAGGTAACGAAGTTGATAGATTACTTGCACTTGAAAGTTATCATATCCTTGATACATTGCCGGAGGAAAGTTATAACGACCTTACCCGGATTGCATCTATTATTTGCAACACGCCCATTGCACTTGTTACCCTTATAGACGAAAAACGACAGTTCTTTAAATCACGACATGGCGTGTTAGTGTCTGAAACACCGAGAGACATCGCTTTTTGTGCACATGCAATCAATCTGCCTTCCGAGTTAATGATGGTGGAAGATGCCCGGCTGGATGAACGATTCTCAGATAACCCACTTGTAACAGGTGATTTACAGCTAGTGTTTTACGCCGGTATGCCGTTGGTTACTGATGATGGTTTTGCATTGGGAACATTGTGTGTGATAGATCATCAGCCAAGGGAATTAACAGTGGATCAGCAAAATGCGTTAAAGAGTCTTGCCAACCAGGTGACTCAATTACTGGAACTACGAAAAAAAAATACCTTGTTATTGCAAACCCAGCAAGAATTGGTATCAGCTGCTAAGGAAATGGAAGTATTTGCTTATAGGGCTTCCCACGATTTAAAGGAACCATTGCGGATGGTAAAAGCCTTCATGGATTTGCTGGAAAAAAAATACGCCGTTGACCTTGATGAGACTGCGAAAAAATACATTCATTTTGCGGTAGATGGCGCAGAGCGAATGGAGTTGCTGATTAATGATTTGCTGGAGTATGCCCGGGCAGGCAATGGAAATAATGAAACAAAGGGAAAAGCTATTAATGAAATTTTGGAAGAAATAAAAAACCTCTACTGGCTGGTAATTGAAGAGAAAAATGTTTCCATTGAGTTAACCGGATTGTCGGGAGTGTTGCTGAATCATATTTCCACCAGGCAGGTACTTCAAAATTTAATCGGCAATGCCATTAAATACCAGCCTACAGGTGTGTACCCCTCGATTGTGGTAAACGTGGCAGACCAAAGATCGCACTGGCTTATTTCAGTTTCAGATAATGGCATAGGAATTTCCGGTGACAATCTTGAAGATGTTTTTACTGCTTTCAAACGCTTAAATCCTGGTAAGGCATATGCCGGAACAGGTATTGGTCTTGCGATCTGCAAAAAAATTGTGGAGAAACAAGGTGGCAAAATATGGGTAGAATCGGAACCAGGTGTTGGAAGTACTTTTTATTTTACGTTAAAAAAATCAGAGATGGCTACCGATTCGGAGGCAACCGTTGCCCCTGTAAAATTAGGAATAGCATCATAGATATCCCGGCCAGGTTGTAACCGATGCCTGTTTGTTTTAGTGGAGTTTACCGGCAAAAAATAGAATAAATTCATCCATTTATTTTTGCGTTCGCTTTACTCACTGCTATTTTTATTTTATCGCATTTCTATTAGCATCTGCTGCAGCACTGTAATTACTCCATTTTCTTCATTGCTTTTTGCCAGAAATCTTGAAGCCTTTTTTACCTCCGGATGTGCATTTTCCATTGCGTAACTAAAGTAGGCCTGCTGCATCATTTCAACATCGTTCAGATAATCTCCAAACACCATTGTCTCGTCCCTGCTGATACCAAATTTCTGTTGCACTATTTCAAGGGCTCTACCTTTATTGGCAAGCTTGTGCGATAAATCGAGCCAAATAAAACCGGATACTTTCACCTGCAAATCTTCCTGCATATTTTTAAAAACAGGGTAACTGTTTTTTTCAGAACCAGCCAGGTCGCACAAAGCGATTTTTAAAAACTCATCGTTTTCCACCAGCATTAAATCATCGACAAATTGATACCTGTCATAATACATCACCAGGTTTTTCATAAATTCCGGCGCATCACTTTCTACATAGGCGCTCTTTTTTCCACAAAGAATGGTGTGCACATCCGGTAAAGTTCTTGCGGTTAATAACTGCTGGTGAACGATTGCCGGTTCCATAGCCTGAACCAGTAGTTCCTCTCCTTTGTACATTACATAACTGCCGTTTTCAGCAATGAAGAGAATGTCATTTTTTATTTTTTCAAACTTATTTTCAATATTAAAAAATTGCCGTCCGCTGGCTGCGGCAAACAATAAACCCTTTGCTTTCATTTGTTCAAAAACAGGAAAAAACTCCGGACTCAATTCGTGCTTTGCATTTAGCAATGTTCCATCCAAATCTGCTGCAACAAATTTTATGATTGATAAATCCATTTTTTATTTTTTGATTATAATTTTTTAAAAATTGACAGTAAACTGTTTATGTTCAAAATTTCCAGCACTTTTTATTCAAGGCTGTAAATCATGTTCAGTACCACATAATGTTGAATTAAATAGTAATCAATAATGACAATAAACTTCTTAAGTAAACGACATTAACTCACCATTCATCATTCACCATTCACATCCTCATTACCGGTACCCCATCGCCTGTAATTGAAACAACTCGGCATAGCGGCCATTCTTTTCCAATAAGGCTTCATGACTGCCAATTTCAATCAGCTCTCCTTTTTCCAACACTAAAATACGGTCCGCCATCCGTACTGTTGAAAAGCGATGGGAGATAAGTACCGCACATTTTCCTTTGGTGAGTTCAGCAAAACGTTGAAATACCGTGTACTCTGCCCTTGCATCCAACGCCGCAGTAGGCTCATCCAATATCAATAATTGGGCGTCTTTCATGTAGGCTCTTGCCAGCGCAATTTTTTGCCATTCTCCACCCGATAGTTCAGTGCCTTCGTTGAACCGCCGACCAAGCGGCTGATCGTAATGATTGGGTAATTTTTCTGCCAGTCTATCTGCAAGGCTTTTCCGGGCAGCTGATTTTATCAAATCCCGGTTATCCTTTTCTTTAATATTACCGATGGCAATATTTTGTGCAAACGACATCTGGTACCGGATATAATCCTGAAAAATAATGCCGATCTGCATCCTTAACTCTTCCAGGTTGTATTCTTTCAGGTCGTGCCCGTCCAGTAAAATTCTTCCTTCGCTGGGGTCATACAATCTGGCCAGTAATTTTACAAGGGTAGTTTTACCTGCTCCATTTTCACCCACCAGCGCAAGTTTTTCAGATGGATGCAGGGTGAAGCTTAAATGCCGGTTGGCCCAGTTATCGGAATTGATATAACGGAAACCAACATTGTCAAAGGTGAACCCCTGCAGGATCGGGTTTGGAAATGGCCGTGCATGTTTCGCCTCTGTTATTTTTGGTTTGATGTCGAAGAAATCAAAGAAGTCTGCCAGGTAAACCGCACTTTGAGAAATACTGGTAAAGCGGTTGAGGATGCCTTCAAGCAAGCTGCGCATTTGCCGGAATGAGCCTGCCAGAAAAGTTAGATCGCCTATTGAAAGACTTCCATTGATGGCTTTTATCAAAATGAAAACATAGGCACCATAATAACCGGCGCTGCCCACCATTGCAAAAACGGTTCCCCAACCCGAACGCCTGAACGCCAGCTTTTTATTGTCGATGTAAAACTTGCCTGATAACTTCCGAAAGCGTTCAATGATAAATCCAGACAGGTTGAAAATTTTTACCTCTTTGGCCGTTTCATCACTTGCACCAATGTATCGTAGATAATCCAGCTCTCTTCGTTCGGGGGTTTGTCCACGGGTAAGCGCATAGCTTCGGTCGTTAAAATGCGATTCGCCTAAAAAAGCGGGCACTACTGCAATAAACAATAACAATATCAGCCACGGATTAAATACGACTAATCCGGCTGCTAAAAAAATCATCGAAATTATATCCTGTACCTGGCTCATTACCTGGGATAGTAATACGGTGCGGCCGGCCGTTTGCTGTCTTGCTCTTTCAAGCTTATCATAAAAAACAGAATCTTCAAACTGATCAAGGTCTAACGTAGCTGCATGCGCCATGATCCGTACAGAACTATTGTTGGAAAAAAGGTCACCCAATAAACCATCCATCAGGCTGATACCACGACTAAGGATATCCGATAATATGACCAACCCAAATTCAATGGCCACCCATTTCCACAGAGCATCATTTGACATGCTGCCTTTGCCTGCATTTAGTACCACTACTTCATCGATTATGAGTTTTCCCACGTACAACACAGCCAGGGGAATTGCTGACCGAATGATCCGTAATGCAGCGCTGATCAGCGTCATGCCGGGACTTGTTTGCCAAACTAATTTAAAAAACCTTGGAACATTTTGAAGTGCGGATAACCGGTCCTTAAACGTGAGGGTTTTTAGCGTGGGGTTCGTATTTGTCTTTTTTTCAATTCTGAGGTTCCTCGAATTCATATGCGAAAGTAATAAAAAGCTGCCTGTTCCGAAACAGAATCAATTGTCCGCAACTTCTTTTCAATTCAAATAGACTCCTTAAAAATGTTTTATCTTATTTTTTTTGAGTAGCTTGTTTTTATGTCTCTCTTCAACGACAGTAAAACAGCCACCCTTTTTACTTCTAACAATCGGGTTAAACTCATTCGGGGTGGGACAGCGTATTTTAGTTTGTTGGAAAAGATCATCGGGGAGGCAAAAGAAATCATTCACCTGCAGGTATATATATTTGATGAAGATGATACCGGCCGCAAAATTGCAGCGGCATTGATGGCCGCTGCCCAGCGGAGCGTAAAGGTTTACTTTATGGCAGATGGATATGCTTCGCAATCAATGTCTACTTCTTTTATCAATCAAATGACGGACAGTGGGATAAACTTTCGTTTTTTTGAACCCGTTTTTAAAAACAATAATTTTTATTTTGGACGACGGATGCACCATAAGATGATTGTGGCAGATAATGAAATTGCTATGGTAGGAGGCATTAATATCAGCAATCATTACAACGATTTCGAGGGCATTCCGGCATGGCTTGATTTTGCATTGCTTACGGAAGGTGCCGTTGTAAAGGAGTTGTGTGCATTGTGCTGGAAAACCTGGAAGGGATATAAACAGATGACCGTTTTAGAACCTTGCAATCAATCCGGATTAAAGCCAACAGACAACTCGTTTGAATTGGTGGATGTAAGAATGCGGCGCAATGATTGGGTGAGACGAAAAAATCAAATTTCAAGAACCTATATTGAAATGATGCTAGGCGCCCAATCGCACATAACCATTTTGTCCAGTTATTTTTTACCCGGCAGTATTATGCGCAAAACCATCAGGCGTGCGGTAAAAAGAGGCGTGAAAATTAAAGTGATCATGGCCGGAAAATCGGATCTGATGGTTGCTAAAAATGCTGAACGGTTTTTGTACGACTGGCTCCTGCGAAACAAGGTGGAGATTTATGAGTACCAGGATAATATTTTACATGGAAAGATCGCAGTGTGCGACAGTAAATGGATGACCATTGGTTCTTATAATGTAAATGATATCAGTGCTTACGCCAGCATCGAATTAAACCTGGATGTAAACAATGAAGGCTTTGCAAAGCATGTTGAACAAACCATCGGGGAAATTATTTCAAATGATTGTTTGTCCATCACCCGTGAAATGCACGTCCATTCAAAAAATATTTTTAAGCAATTTTTCAGGTGGGTTTCGTATGAAGTATTCCGGCTGTCTTTTAATGCATTTACCTTTTATTTTAAACAACGCAGTTAATTTCCCCCGATCCTTTTTAACAATGAATTGATCACTTCACGGTCCCATTGGGCAAAGCGTCCTCTTTGCACCACCAGGGTATTGTCGTTTGGATATTGAAGGTAATAGTGAAAGGCGAATTTTTCTCTTGGATTGTGCCAGCCGATTACCTGGCCAAAACGCAGGTCGTTAAAAACCAGCGTATCGCTATATTTTTCAACGGTATAAAACTGTTGGGAGAAACGAATCAGCCGGTGCATATCTTCATCTTTCAATACAGGGGCAAGCAACGAATCATTTCGGGGAAAGTATTCAAAAGCAATGGTATCTTTTGAATCAAATACGGAGCGGAATCCAACCTGGTAGCCCGTATCATTGCCACTTACTACAAACCACAGCCAGTTTTGAAGCGGTGCCGGCGTAGTAAAATAACGGGTATGATTGATCTGTTGTGCAGCAAATGCCTTCTGCACCTCGGCATCAATTTTTAGTTTATTGAACACACAATAGGAGAGGTATAAACAGCTCATACCCAAGCCAAATCTCCACCAGAATTTCCGCTTCGGGTCTTTTCTTTTGATTACCAATAATGCAACCAGCGCTATTCCCGGCCACACAGAAAAAAAGGGATCTGCCACATAAATCGCATTGAAAGAAATGCGGTAATGACTGAAAGGTTCAAACCAGCCTACTCCGTAATTATTAAAGGCATCAACAAAAAGATGACCAAAAATCACAGCTGCAAAAAACGCCAACCATTTTTTAAAAGAGATATTGTGAGGGTGATGCCAGCGCTCTGCAAAAAAAGCAAACAACGGAGAAACAATCGCACCAAATAAAAGGGAATGGGTAAAACCCCGATGTGCCAATAAGCCTTCGGAAGTATTCATCCAGAACGCAGAAAGAAAATCAATATCTGGAATACTTTGCGCCAGAATACCCCAGAGCATTGCTTTTCTACCAACTGTTTTGCCGGCAAATGCTTCTCCCATGCAGGCTCCAAGGGCAATATGTGTGAGTGAATCCATATAGATTGCTACTTATTAATTTGAACCACATAGGTACATCGAAAACATGGAAAAATGATTGAATAAAAATATCACTTAAAGATCTGGTGTTTGAACCACATAGGTACATAGAAAACATAGAAAATTGATAAATAAAAATTTCACCTTTGAACCAAATAGGTACACAGAAAACATAGAAAAGTGATAAAATAAAAATTTCTCCTTTGAACCACATAGGTACATAGAAAACATAGAAAAGTGATAAAATAAAAATTTCACCTTTGAACCACATAGGTACATAGAAAACATAGAAAATTGAT
>JBBQQP010000040.1:0-15586 GCA_038215675.1 Chitinophagales bacterium
CAGTATCAATCCCGAATTTGGCACCTTGGCCGACTTTAAAAATTTTGTGAATGAGGCCCATCAAATGGGGTTTAAAGTGATCATCGACTGGGTGGCAAATCACACAGGGTGGGACCATCTATGGACGGGAACCAATCCGGATTATTATAAAATGGATCCGGAAACAAACGACTTTAAAATTGCCAGCGGGATGGATGATATCATTGAGTTGGACTTTAAAAATCCTGCACTTCGCTCTGCAATGATTGAAGCGATGAAGTATTGGGTTACGGAATGTGATATAGACGGCTTTCGTTGCGACCTTGCTTTTTGGGTTGAACTTGAATTTTGGCTGGAAGCAAGAACTGAACTGGAAAAATCCAAAACATTGTTTTGGCTCGCCGAAGCTGATGGAATTGATCATGCAAATTATTATCAGGCATTTGACGCCATCTATACGTGGACATGGATGCACAAGACCGCCCAATTTTACAAAGACCATTGGGCAGTTGATAGCCTGAAAAATATTTTATATCACTATAATTCGATCGGCGATAAAGATGCCATCAAGCTTTGGTTTACCAGCAACCATGATGAAAATAGCTGGAACGGAACCGAGTATGAAAAATATGGAGATGCGGCCAAAGCCTTTGCCGTACACAATTTTACATGGAATGGCATTCCATTGATTTACAGCGGACAAGAGCTGCCCAATTTAAAAAGACTGGAGTTTTTTGAAAAGGATGTGATTGAATGGAATGGCCGATACGAGCTGCACGAATTTTACCAGCGGTTGTTGAAGCTGCGTAAAAGCAATCCCGCATTGAGAACCGGTGATGATGCAGTGATAACGCATATGGTGAATGCAACTGCCAACGAATCACTTGTTGCGTACATGCGAAAAAGCGGAGAAAACGAAGTGCTGGTTTTCTTAAACATGACCCGGCAGGAAATACAATTTGCCATTGACGACGAAAAGGTAAGTAGCGTCTATTTGGAAGTATTCAGCGGAGTTTCTGCCAATTTATCTGTTGATAAAAAAATAGTATTGCCAGCCTGGGGATTCAGGGTATTTGAGCGGTAGATAGTTTTCTTTGTGCAACAGATTGTTATCCGACAAAATACCGTTTTATCCAATTAAAAAAATCACCTAAAATATTCAGCGGAAATTAACTTCCAAATTGAAAGCGGGGAACATTAAATGCCCAGGTTTTCGAGTTGCTAAAAAGAATCGTCTGTGTAATATTCTTTTACTAAACATTTTAAAGGCTAACTGAAGGACTGATTGCATAACGGCCTCCATGCTTAGAAGTAGTTTAGTAAACATCTATCATTGATTCACTACTTTTGACACCTGATTGTTTATTAACTTTTTAAATTGTATGAAAATCTTAACACTACTCGCAATTGCTATTTTAACAATGCACGCCACATATTCTCAACAAGATTATAGTAAATACCCTGTTTATAAAGGGGGCGATTTGGGTTTAACCTATTCTAAAACTCAATCCATATTCAAAATATGGAGTCCAACTGCAGAGGCTGTCGAATTGCTTTTTTACAATGAAGGCTCTGGTGGCGAGCCAATTAAAAAAGTATCCCTCGTAAAGAGTGACAAAGGAACCTGGCTTGCAAAACTGGCAGGTAATCACAAAGGACAATACTACACTTTCAGGGTGAAAATTAGCGGGCAATGGAGCAACGAGGTTGCAGACCCCTACACTAAGGCAACTGGCGTAAATGGCAAACGGGCCATGGTAGTTGATTTGACTGAAACCAATCCTGCCGGCTGGCAGGCTGATAAAAGTCCGGCTTTTTCTGCAACTAATAATAAAACCGATGCCATCATTTATGAGCTGCATATTAGAGATGCCAGTATTGCTGAAAACTCGGGTATAAAAAACAAAGGAAAATTTTTAGGATTGACGGAGGAAGGCACCAAAAGTAGCGAAGGGCTTACTACCGGACTTGATCATTTGAAGGAACTGGGAGTTACACATATTCACCTGTTGCCATTTTTTGATTACAACTCTGTTGATGAAAGGAGGGAAGATAACAAACAGTACAACTGGGGATACGATCCATTGAATTACAATGTTCCCGAAGGAAGTTATAGCAGCAATCCTCATGATGGCAATATAAGGATTCAAGAGTTAAAGCAAATGATAAAAGCGTTTCATAAAAATGGGATGCGGGTTGTGATGGATGTGGTGTACAATCATGTGGCAGATGCCAAAGCATCTTCCTTTAACCAAATAGTACCCGGCTATTATTTCCGTCATAAAAAGGATGGCTCTTTTTCTGATGCCACTGCCTGTGGCAATGAAACTGCCAGTGAAATGCCGATGATGCGCAAGTTTATGCTGGAGAGTTTATTGTACTGGGTGAAGGAATATCACATTGATGGCTTTCGCTTTGATTTGATGGGCGTGCATGATATTAAAACCATGAATCGGATTGCCGCTGCACTTCATAAAATAAAGCCGGATATTTTGTTGTACGGTGAAGGCTGGACGGCCGGCGATTCACCACTGCCGGACTCGCTAAGGGCACTGAAGAAAAACGCTGCAAAACTGGACAGGATTGCTGTATTTAGCGATGACGTAAGGGATGGAATAAAAGGCAGTGTTTTCGACATTAATGACCGTGGCTTTGCAAGTGGAAAGGCTGGAATGGAAGAGTCGGTAAAATTTGGGATTGTAGCAGCGGCCAACCATCCGCAGGTAGATTTTGCAAAAGTAAATTATTCAAAAAAAGCCTATTCCGCTGCCCCATGGAATGTGATTACTTATTGCGAATGCCATGACAATAATATCCTGATTGACAAACTGAGGCTGAGTTGCAGGGATGCTTCAAAAGAGGAAATAGAAAAGATGCAGCAACTGGCATTGACTATCGTTCTTACCTCGCAGGGTATTCCTTTTTTACATGCAGGCACAGAATTTTTGCGTACTAAAAATGGGGTAGAAAATTCATATAATTCAGGGGATAGCATCAATCAAATTGATTGGAGTTTGAAAAGTGAAAATCTTTCTGTCAATAAATACATTCAAAAGCTGATAACTATCCGGAAATCGCATCCTGCCTTCAGGATGGTTACCAATGAACAAATTTTAAAGTACATCCGCTTTGATCAAAGGGCGGCCGCTGGCACCATAATTTACACCATCAACGGGGCGGCAATGAACGATAGCTGGAAGAAAATTATGGTAGCTTTTAATGGAACCAATAAGGTACAAACCTTTGCATCGCCTGCGGGTAGCTGGCGCACTGCCGTCAATACGTCAGATGATGAAATTACTTCAACAGGACGGTTAAAACTGGATAAATTTAGCGCAGTGATCTTGTACCAGGAATAAATCCTCGGATCGCAGCTTCAAATTAATAATATCATTTTCGATGCATGCAAAATGTTGCGGAAAAAGCCATATTAAAAAAAGGGCCGGTAGATCAATTCTATTGGCTCTTTTATTTTGCGGCTACCCAACTTTTTTCGAATGCGGGGAAATAAGAAGTGGAAGGCAATTTGCTTTACCAGAAGTAGTAAAGTTTATTCATGAATACATAAAACTGGTATATGCGTATGGTACACCAATTCTTTGGTTTGGCTGCGCCTGAAAATCTTTTCTACCAAATTATGCTTTTTAGGGATTACCACTAACCAATCCAATTTTGAGCGGTCAACAAACCAGTTGATACCATCTGTAACTTCTCCAGCTTCAATGTTGTGAAATTCGGCTTTTGTATCGCGAAGTAAATCATTGATCAGGTAACTCTCCTTTGCTTTGGCAGCGTCTGTTGTATTGCTTTTATCTACGTTTAATACATGCAATTCTGCATGAAAATCGGTAACAATTTTTTTGAGTAATGCCACCGGTGTTGTTTTTTCTACCTGTTTGTAATCGCAGGCAAAGCCAATTTTTCTCACTGGTATAAATTCAGCCTTTGGCGGAACTACAAGTATTGGATAAGTTAAATCGAAAATGGTTTTGATGGTATTACTGCCTACTATCAACCTGGTTAATGCATTTTTACCAGACAGTCCAATTACTACCATATTTGGCTTCAATGCCTCACAAAGGTTTGTAAGTCCCAGTTGCAGCAGGTTCATTTCTGCTTTAATGTTGATGGTAATTTTTCGTCTCAGTTTATCCTGTGTTTCATCCCGCAGCAGCTCTAATTCGTGATCGGCGGCTTTTTGCATCTCCTCAATATCCACAACGGGGTAGGCAAATTCGCTTAAAGCAATGGGTATTTGATAAACATGGTACAGCCAGATTTCGGCTCCATAAAAAGCAGCAAGGTTGCCTGCAAATTCAGCAGCATTGGTAGATGTTACTGAGAAATCAACCGGAACAATAATTGTTTTCATTTTGATGATTTTTATACATCAAATATAATTTTAAAAGCGGTTCTTAATTATGACTTTTATCAGTATTATTTATGACTTAATGGTTTCATCAAGCCAGCGTCCTAAATAAATTTCACATTGCCCATCACTTAAAATCCGAAGCATCACCTTGCCTTTATTCTATAACTTTATTAACCGGTTAACGGCAGCATCCAATGTAGCTTCTTTCTTTACAAAGCAAAAACGCAGCACTTTATCATCTTTACTATTTACATAAAACGCCGAGGTTGGTATTGCGGCAACCCCATACTCTTTGATGAGGCGGATGGCAAAATCAGCGTCGCTTTCATCGGTGATATTCCTATAACTATACAACTGGAAATAGCTTCCATAAGAAGGTAGCGCTTTAAATTTTGTTTGCTGCATCTGCTGCTGAAAGTAATTCCGTTTTTGTTGCAACTGCCTGCCCAATTGCAGGTAGGCATCTTTTTGTTGAATGTATTCAGCCAATGCATGTTGAACCGGGCTATGGCAGGAAAAGCTATTGAACTGGTGCACTTTTCTAAACTCTTTCATCATGGCGGCAGGTGCTACGCAATAGCCCATTTTCCAGCCGGTGCAGTGGTAGGTTTTACCAAATGAAAAGCATACAAAACTTCTTGCCAGTAAATCGGGATACCGCAACATGCTTTCGTGTTGTATATCATCAAAAATTAAATGTTCATACACTTCGTCGCTCAAAATAAAGATGCCGGTATCTTTTACAATGCTGCGCAATTGTTCAATATCATCTTTACCAATTACGCTGCCGGTTGGATTGTGCGGCGTATTGAGCATAATCATTTTTGTTTTGGAAGAAATCTTTTCCTTCACCAGGTTCCAGTTGATGGCATAGTCGGGATAAACCAATGGTATTGAAACCGGGATCGCTCCATTTATTTCAATATTGGGAATATAGCTGTCGTAAGCAGGCTCAAATACAATTACTTCATCGCCCGGTTGCAGCACGGTGGTAAGTGCGGTATAAATGGCATAGGTGCCGCCGGGTGTAATGGTGATTTCAGTTTCAGGATTCACCTTTGCCGCATATAATTGTTCCATCTTTTCGGCGAGGCGTTCCCTTAATAATCCAAGGCCAGCCATGGGTGCATATTGATTTTGGCCATTGCGCATGGCGCTGTTTACCAAACCAATCAGCGCTTCGCTCATCATAAAATCGGGGAAACCCTGGCCAAGGTTAATGGCCTTGTATTCTACCGCCAACGCACTCATCGTGGTAAAGATGGTGGTGCCGATATTGGGAAGTTTGCTTTGGAATGATGGGTTCAATGTAGTGAGATTGTAAGTTGTTTTTAATTTCCCGTTTTAGGACATTAGCTTAGCTAATTTATTATTATTGCTTTATGATTGTGTAAAATCAAATTCAAGGCTAAAGTAGGAAGTAAGGTTTACGATACCCATTCTGTGACTATTAAAAAAGGTGTTTTGATATCGGGCAGATAATATTTTCGACCTCCCCAGCCATTTAGTACATCGTTTTGATAAAAAGATTGCTCTCTGATAACTTTTAAATGTTGAATTTCTTTGGCATCAATTATTATTAACTTCTTTTTTTCTATCATTGTTCCAAGGTAAGAGTATAGCAAAGGGAAACCTATTTGGTGTTTAAGTTTATCATTTATTCTTATCGTGTCGCTTTGATTTAATTGAAGTTTAATGAATTTTATTACAGATTTAATATCGTTTCTCCTATTTTTTAAATAGATGGTATTAAAAACCTTGAGTTTAAGTGTATTTAAAAAATTTTTAAAATCGGGGTATGAAGAAATAATTATTGTGTTGTTTTCCTGGATTAAAACCATTTTTTTAAATTCTATTTTGGGTAATTCCAACGTATCAAATTTTGGTGTATTCTTCTGTTGTGCATCCCCACATAAGTGGATTAAGTTTAGCAATAAAATTACAGTGAGCTTTTTCATGAAAATTAAATACCTGCTCGTCAATATTGTCATCAATTAAAAGTAAATATAAAAAATGCTTTAATTCATTATGAATTAAAGCATTTTTCAATTGTCCGGCAATATATCGTTTTATACTTTACAAAAACTTATCTCCTTTATTCCGCTTTACTTCCGCAACATATTCCTTGATTACCTGCTCTTTTTCTTTCTTACAAATCAGTAATACGTCTTCGGTATCTACTACAATAAAATCATCGAGGCCTTGTATCAGTACCAATTTTTTATTGTCGGCATGAATGATATTTTTGGTTGCATCTATAATCATAACATTGCTTCCTGCCACTGCATTTTCCAGGTAATCTTTTTCCAGGTTATCGTAGGCGCTGGCCCAGGTGCCAAGGTCGCTCCAGCCAAAAGAGGATGGAATGATGTACACATTGTCTGCCTTTTCCATTACACCATAATCGATGGAAATATTAACACACTGCGGGTAAATCCTTTCGATGGCTTCTTTTTCTTCGGGGGTGTTAAAATTATTTTTTTCTGCATCAAAAACTTCATGCATTTCCGGTAAAAAAGTTTCAAATGCTTTAATGATGTTTTTTATCTGCCATACAAAGATGCCGGCATTCCATAAAAAATCGCCGCTTGAAATAAAGGTTTTGGCCAGGTCCTTATCGGGCTTTTCGGTAAATGTTTTTACCTTATACACATTTTCGCTAACCGCCAATTGCTCGTATTGAATATAACCGTAACCAGTGTTTGGATGGCTAGGTTTAATACCCAGTGTAACCAGGGCTTTAATATGAGCTGTAAAATGAAGCGCCTCCAGACATTTCTTTTTAAAATTATCGGGCTCCAATATAATATGATCGGCGGGGGCACAAATCAGATTGGCTTCTGGATTTATCTGTTGTAGTTTGTAGGAAATATAAGCGATGCAGGGGGCCGTGTTTTTGCGGGACGGTTCGCATAAAATATTTTCAACGGGCAGGTCAGGAAGTTGATCGGCAACAATATCTTTATATTGTTCGGAAGTTACAATGTAGATATGATCAATGGGAATAAACAGCGCAAACCTGTCATAAGTGGATTGAATCAGTGTTCTGCCGGTATTTAAAATATCTAAAAACTGCTTTGGAAAATTAGTTCTGCTCATCGGCCAAAACCTGCTACCGATACCTCCGGCCATAATTGCAACGTAATTGTTCTTGGTCATATTTGTATTGTTTTTTAGTTTGGTTGTTATTTATACAGACAACAACTGTTAGATAATCCCTTCCTTTATAATGTCATGGATATGAATAATACCTCGATAACTTTTTTCATTCACCACAACCAACTGGCTAATACCCTTAGCTTTCATCATTTCCAATGCATCTACGGCCAACACATTTTCATCCACTGTATAAGGCGTTTTTGACATGATGTCTTTTGCGCTCAATTGTTCAAAGCTATCCGCTTTTTCTAGCATACGCCTCAGGTCTCCATCCGTTATAATTCCTTCAATGGTATCGGCTTCATTTACAACGGCCGTTACCCCAAGCCGCTTCTTCGTCATCTCTACAATTACCTCTCTTATGGAAGCGCCAGGTTTTACCGAAGGTTTTTCATTTTGAGAAGCCAGGTCTGCCACCTTCAAAAACAACCTTTTTCCCAACGCCCCACCCGGATGAAACCTGGCAAAATCGGCTGTTCCAAATGCCTTCATTTCCATAAGGCAAACGGCCAACACATCGCCCATTACCATTTGCGCTGTTGTGCTGGTGGTGGGTGCCAAATTGTGCGGGCAGGCTTCCTGTTCCACAGTAGTATTTAGTACAATATCGCTGTGCTTTGCCAAAAAGGAATCCATATTGCCAGTAATGCCAATACAAATATTTCCAAAATTTTTAACCAGGGGAACCAATGCTTTTATTTCGGGGCTATCGCCACTTTTACTAATAACGATCATTATATCGTCTTGTTGTACCATTCCCAAATCTCCATGGATGGCATCGGCTGCATGCATGAACAAGGCAGGCGTTCCGGTACTATTAAATGTAGCAACCACCTTTTGAGCAATGATGGCACTTTTACCAATTCCGCTTATGACCAACCGCCCTTTTAAAGTAGCAATTACCTCCAGTGCTTTTTCAAAATCGGCATTGATAAAATCCTGCAACCTGCTGATGGAGGCCGCTTCTAATTGAATGGTTCTGAGTGCTGTTTGTATAATTTTTTGATCGGTCATTTTTTAGTGTAGCAAACCTACTTTAAATCGCTCATAACACAAAGAGTAATGAATTTTACGATTACAGGTTAACGATTTAGCAATGCAATCTTTCTACGATTTAGGTATAATCATATCAATACCAAAAGATTGTCGCCTCATCTTTAATAGTGTTTCTTCTTTAAAAGAAATAGACTACCTTAAACACTATTAGTGGAGACCTTAATTTGAATTTGCAGGCGTATTAGAGTAACTTCGTCGTCCTCTTTAAATTTTTAAAAGGTAAATCAATCTGATATTCAACTAAAAGCACACAATAAACCTATCATTATTAAAAACCAGCTTGGGGAAAAAGAAAGACATGGCTACAGTAAAAGCAAAAAAAAAATCGGGTTCTGATAAAGAACCGGTTTCAAAACCGGCGGCGAAGAAGGCCGTAAAAGCAATCAGCAAAGAAAAAAATTTAAACCTTACCGCACAACTACAAGACTACTTTGGTTTTAAAGGGTTTAAAGAACCACAGGAGAAAATCATACAAAATTTACTGGCAGGCAACGATGCATTGGTAATTATGCCTACAGGTGGTGGTAAAAGTTTGTGTTACCAGCTGCCGGCAATTATCAGCGAAGGTTGTGCTATCATCGTTTCGCCCTTGATAGCATTGATGAAAAACCAGGTAGATTTAGTGAGAAGTTATAGCAGTAAGGATGACGTAGCCCATTTTTTAAACAGTACACTCAATAAGGGACAACAGAAAATTGTAAAGGATGACCTTACGACCGGCAAAACCAAAATGCTTTATGTAGCGCCTGAAACGCTGACTAAAGTAGAAAATATAGAGTTTTTTAAAGACCTGAATGTTTCCTTTTTTGCAGTCGATGAAGCACATTGTATCTCGGAATGGGGGCATGATTTCAGGCCAGAGTATCGCAGGCTTAGAGAAATGATGGAGATGATTAATCCGGATGCGCCAATGATTGCGCTAACGGCAACTGCTACGCCAAAAGTGCAAAGTGACATCCTGCGAAATCTCGGATTACGAAATCCAGAAATCTATATTTCGTCCTTTAACCGGCCCAATTTATATTACGAAATCCTGCCCAAAATAAAAAAAGAGCAAACGGTTACCAGCATCGTTCGGTTTATTTCTCAGAACAAAGGAAAAAGTGGTATCATCTATACGCTTAACCGTAAAACTACCGAAGAACTTGCCGACATGCTGATGGCCAACGGTATAAAAGCGGTTGCTTATCATGCGGGCCTCGATAGCAAGTTGCGTGCAGAAAGACAGGACCTTTTTTTAAATGAAGATGTACAGGTGATCGTTGCCACCATTGCATTTGGTATGGGAATCGACAAGCCGGACGTTCGTTTTGTGATTCACTTTAATATCCCCAAATCAATTGAAAATTATTACCAGGAAACCGGCCGTGCAGGGCGGGATGGAATGGAAGGGAAATGTATTTTGTACTACTCGCATAAGGATGTGGCCAAACTGGAGCACTTGATGCGTGATAAGCCATTGAGCGAAAGAGAAGTGGGTGCTCAACTAATCAACGAAACGGTTTCTTACGCAGAGAGCGCCGTGTGCCGTAGAAAAATTTTATTGAATTATTTTGGCGAAGAATATGATACCGGACAGTGCACTAATATGTGCGACAACTGTAATAGTCCAAGGGAATTGATTGAAGCGAAAATTGAAACACAGCAGGTATTGAAAATAATCAAGGGGTTGGATGAGCAATTTACCATGATTTACATGATGCACATTTTGCTGGGTAAACCCAATCCACAGGTGAAAATGTTCCGGCATGATGAAAGAGATTTCTTTGGAATAGGCAAAGACAAGGATGAGCATTTCTGGAACTCCCTGATGCGTCAAATGATTTTGGAAGGGTTTATAAAAAAGGACATTGAAGAATACGGTGTATTAAAATTTACTAAAAAGGGGGAAACGTTTTTAAAGAAGCCGGTCTCATTCAAAATAGTGTTGAATAATTTATACGAAGGCGCAGATGGAGATGACGACGAAGGTGCTACCGCAGAAGAAGCCACTAGCGCAATGGATGAAAAGCTGGTTGAAATGCTAAAGGACTTAAGAAAAAAAGTGGCTAAAGAAAAGAACCTGCCGCCTTTCGTTATTTTTCTGGAAGGCAGTCTGGAAGACATGGCGACCCTTTATCCAACAACAATACAAGAACTGGAGAAATGCCAGGGCGTGAGCAAGGGAAAAGCCATCCGGTATGGTAAAAAGTTTGTAGACCTTGTAGCAAAATATGTTGAGGAAAACAGAATAGAAAAGCCCGATGATTTTGTAATGAAGGGTGTTGTAAACAGGAACAACAATAAGATTTTTATTATTCAGAATGTAGATAAAAAGATACCGCTGGAAACCATTGCAAAAACCAAGGATCTTAAAATTGATGAGTTGTTGGAGGAAATGGAAACCATTGTAGCAAGTGGTACTAAGCTAAACCTCGATTACGCCATAAACGAGTTGGTAGATGAATACGAACAGGAGGAGATCATCGATTATTTTAAAGCCTGCGAAACCAGTAGTCTTCAAATAGCACAGGAAGAATTGGCTGACAGTGGGTTTAACTGGGAGCAATTGAAGATTATGCGGATCAAGTTTTTATGTGTGTATGGTAATTAGGCTATAAATTTCCAGTTGCGTTTTGGGGGCTTGTGCTCAATAAGGCTGAAGTGCAGATTTTGCAAAAGTATATCGGTTTACAAAGAAGGGTTTCTAAAAGTAATAAGAAATCCGCTTTGTTAGTTGATTTTAAAATGATCGTTTGTATAACCTTCATAAAGTATAATCAACCCGGGAGCTCCCTGTTTTTTTGATTGCCAATAAAGTCAGATAAGCTCTGTGCTTTTTACAACGGTAAAATATTTGGCTTATTCTATCCAAAATTTTTTTGTGAAACAGTTAGATGAAATCGAAACAGATGCTCGCTAAAGCGCCGGTATTAAAATTGAATTTGGTTAGTTGTAAAGAAACAATGTGTTACTAATTTTGTTACAACTTAAACCAGTTGCAAATCATCATTCCACTAGTTCTCTTCCTGAAACACCTGCGAACCAAACAACATATTTAGATTCAAAAAAATATAAACCAAACATTATGACATCAATTAATGCATATGCAGTACAAAACGCTACCACACCGTTGGCACCCTTTAACTTTGAAAGGAGAGAAGTAGGTCCGAAGGATGTACAAATTGAAATCTTATATTGTGGTGTTTGTCATTCCGACATTCACCAGGTTCGCAACGAATGGGGCGGTTCTATTTACCCAATGGTGCCGGGGCACGAAATAGTGGGCCGAATCACAAAAGTGGGTACAGATGTAAAAGAATTTATTGTGGGGGAACTTGCCGGCGTAGGTTGTTTCGTAGATTCCTGTCGCACATGCCCCAGCTGTTTAGCAAACGAAGAACAATATTGTGATACTGGCATGGTTGGAACCTACAATGGCCGCGATAAAGCCGGTAACCCTACCTATGGCGGATACTCAACCCAAATAGTTGTGGATGAGCAGTACACTTTACATGTATCTGACAAATTACCGATCGAAGGAGTTGCTCCTTTGTTGTGTGCCGGTATTACTACTTACTCGCCCTTGCGTCATTGGAAAATCGGCAAGGGTCATAAAGTTGCCATTGTTGGATTAGGCGGGTTGGGGCATATGGGGGTAAAGTTTGCGGCTTCTTTTGGCGCAGATGTTACTGTACTGAGTACTTCTTCATCAAAAAAACAAGATGCGTTGAATTTAGGCGCTCATCATTTTGAAGTGACAAGCGATCCTGAAACAATGAAGCAATTGCAGGGCAAATTTGATTTTATTTTAAGCACTATTTCTGCGGAACATGACTATAATCAATACCTGAATTTATTAACCCTCAATGGCACATTGGTAGTGGTGGGTGTTCCTCCGCAACCTTCTACAGTACATGCATTCAGCCTGATTGGCAAACGACGTTCCTTGGCAGGTTCATTAATTGGCGGCATAAAAGAAACACAGGAAATGCTGGACTATTGCGCAGAACATAATATTGTATCAGAAGTAGAAGTTATAAAAGCATCTGAAATAAATGAAGCCTTTGAGAGAATGCTAAAGGCGGATGTTCGTTATCGTTTTGTGATAGACATTGCCTCATTGAAGTAAAACATTTTATTGCTGTAATACAGGGTGGGGCTCGTTTCCCACCCTTTTTTTTATCTTTTTTATAAATTGGTTGTATCGATTTGCAATATTTGAGTAGAAACTCCTATTTTTGCTGCCCCAATCGGGAAGGTGTGATAGCTCAGTTGGTAGAGCAATGGACTGAAAATCCATGTGTCGCCGGTTCAACCCCGGCTCGCACCACCTAAAGGACTCAACGTTTGTTGGGTCTTTTTTTATTCAACACCCGGATTATTTATTCTCATCCAGAAATTCCTTTTGATTGCAAAATCCTGGTTATTTAGCCTGTTGACAAATTAAAATAGACGTTCGAAATGTTATTTATCCTTTGCTATGAATTTGGCATCGTAATGCATTATAAAAAAATTACAGGCACATGAAAGCAACAGTATCAAAATTATTTTCAGATTTTTTTAATAGCGAGAAGGCCGGAGGGTTGATATTAATAGCCTGCACATTTTTATCCATCGTCATTGCCAACAGCAGTTTGGGAGCCGGCTATCTTCATTTTTGGCACCAGAGCATTGGTTATGAAAATGCAAACATTCACCTGAATCATCCAATTGAATACTGGGTTAATGATGGGTTGATGGCCATCTTTTTTTTACTGGTTGGGTTGGAAATCGAACGGGAAATTTACATCGGCGAGTTGTCTACTTTAAAAAATGCTTCGCTACCTTTTTTTGCTGCAATTGGTGGCATGCTGGCTCCGGCAATTTTACATTTTGTAATCAACAACGGGTCTGCAACACAGGCGGGATTTGGTATTCCGATGGCTACGGATATTGCTTTTGCTTTAGGAATTCTTTCATTGCTGGGAGATCGGGTGCCGGTTTCACTCAAGATTTTTTTAACTGCCTTCGCTATTATTGATGATTTGGGTGCTATCATTATGATAGCTTTGTTTTATACCGAAACCTTTTTGCCAATCTACTTTGGAGCTGCCATTGGAATATTTGTAGTATTGCTGGTTTTCAACCGGCTAAAAATCAGGAACCTGTTTTTTTACCTGGTGCCGGGAGTTGTGATGTGGTATTGCATGTTACAGTCAGGCGTTCATGCTACCGTAAGTGGTGTGCTGTTGGCCTTTGCAATTCCTTTTGGTAATGGCGATGAAAAGTCTACCTCCTATTTACTGCAGCACTACCTGCACAAACCAGTTGCCTTTGTGATACTTCCCTTATTCGCTTTGGCCAATACAGGCATTGTGTTTGCCACTGGCTGGCACTACCAGCTGGTATCTAAAAACGGTATTGGTATTTTACTGGGACTAATTTTAGGTAAACCGTTGGGTGTATTTCTTTTTTCTTTTTTAGCGGTTAAATTAAAAATCAGCAGCCTCGCCGATGATATCAACTGGAAGCAAATCTTGGGCGCTGGCATCTTAGGAGGTATAGGATTCACCATGTCCATCTTTATCACTCTACTGGCTTTTAAAGATGCGGAGATCATCGTTGGGTCAAAAATAGCCGTATTGTTTTCATCGGTTGTTGCAGGTATTATTGGATACTTTTTTTTACACTTCAATACAAATGGATCAGAATCAACTGTAGATTCCATCCCCGAATCTTAAAAAGTATTTCCTAAATTATTATTACAAAATTTAGAAATTGCTCGCTAGCTGTTCAACTTAGCCATAGTAAGATATTGTAAATAGCGGTTCAAAAGGTTGCAATTACTTTTCTTTTGTTGTAACTTTTTAGTCTAAATTCATTTTATTATGAAACATTACCATGTCATTTCACGAATCGCAATTTATTTGTTAAGCGTTGTTTTGTTTTTATTTGGGGTTTTTCATTTTATGTATCCACATGAGTTGCTGGTGTTTGTTCCCAACTTTTTACCCGGCGGTATTGGCTGGGTATACATTGTAGGTGCTGCGTTTATTTTAGTATCGATTTCTTTTCTAACCAACCGAATGGTAAAAATTTCCGGCTATTTGCTTGCAGCACTCCTGCTCATGTTTATTTTATCGATCCATGTGCCTAATTACCTCAATGCAGGCGATAAAGAAATGAGACAAATAGCCTTGCTTAATATACTTAAAGACACCGCTATTTTTGGCTTTGCCTTGCATGTAGCAGCGGGCGCCCATCATCAGAAATTACATTTGGAGGAGGCCGATTAGTTGTTACGATCTTTAGCGGACAAATATTATCACGGGCATGTGCAGTTCACCATGATTGAAATCACCCTGGATGGTATTTTATTGCTGGCGAATAGATAGCCCAGGGTTGATTGCTCGAAATATTCTAACCGGGCAATCATCTTCAATGGCGTCTGTAATAAATTTCATTCCGATTTTTTGCAGCACATGGAGCGAAGCAGAGTTTTCGATATGCGCTCTCTGCCAACCACTTCTTTTAAATGGAGCGCTTTAAAGCCATATTCCAGTGCGCCGGAAGCTGCTTCGGTTGCATAACCCACGCCCCAGGCAAAGGGATGAAAACGATAGCCCAGATCAATTTCACCGGATTCGTTTAATAACTTCAACCCACACCAGCCAATAAATTCATTGTTTGCTTTAATGTGTATCGCCCAGCGGCCCAACTTGTTTTCGTATTGTGGTAATAGCACGTCCATGATTATTTTCCGGGCGTCCTCCTCATTTTCCAAAACAGGTTCAGGTATATATTTTACGACTTTAGGGTTCCGGTTTAGCTGGTAAACAAGCAGTGCATCCGCTACCGTAAATTTGTGCAAGATTAAGCGGGGTGTTTCTAGGATGAACTGCATAACTCGTTGGTGAGTAATTGAGAATCGGTGATGAAATATGAAAGTGAGCAACAATTCACGCCGTTCTTTATATTGAATGAAGTGACAAAGAATCGATTTTTTGTCACTTCATTTTTTGCGCATTCTGTTTACAACATTGCTTTTACTTTTTCAAT
>JBBQQP010000041.1:0-15506 GCA_038215675.1 Chitinophagales bacterium
TCTTTATGGGTAGAGAACCACCCCTAACCCCTCCATGGGAGGGGAATTGGACATTGCTACTGTTAGATGTTTTCATTTCTTTATCGGTGTTCTAATTCCCCTCCTTTGGAGGGGCCAGGGGTGGTTTGTATTTATTTTACACCCTTAAAAAACCCAGCTCATACACCATCGGTTGCAGTTTTTCTGAAATGGCTTTATAGGCTTCTTCAAAAGGGTTAAAGGCTACACGGGCATTGTTGCCACTGGCATTGCGGGTCTGCTGTAGCGCTTTACGAACTTGGTACCAACCTACGTCTGTCTGGTTTAGTTTCAACTCATCTCATAAAGTTTGTATATCGGTATGGGTAAAATAGGCTTGCCATAATTCTTTGCCTTCGGCTAATACGGCATTGGCTTCTTTTGATAAACTTGTATGAACCACCCCTAGCCCCTCCAAGGGAGGGGAATTGGCCTCGGCTATTGGTGGATGTTTTTTTTCTTTAGTGGGTGTTTTCATTTTCCTCCTTTGGAGGGGTCGGAGTGGTTTTTATTTGTTTCACCCAAAAAAAAACCAGCTCATATACTCATATTTTGTTTGGTAATGATTACTACATCTTTCCTATTCCTGGGTAGAGAACCACCCCTAACCCCTCCAGGGGAGGGCAATTGGATTTTGTTATTGTTAGATGTTTTCTTTTTTTTAGTCTGGTTTTTTTTATTCCCCTCCTTTGGAGGGGGCTATTGGTGGTTAAGATGGTTGCTGTGATTGATGCCAAACTCGTTGATAATATACTTTTCCAACGATTCCATTACTTCTACTATTCTAAATTTAACTTCTCCATCAGTTGTCCTGAATACCTTCAACCCTAAATTTTCTAAAAATAATTGCCTTGCTGCATCGTATTCAATTTTATTTTCGTGACTAATGCCATCTATTTCTACTACCAACCCCAATGCTTTTACATAAAAATCTACAATGTAATTTCCAATTATTCTTTGCCTGTCAAAATCTATTTGATGAAATTGTTTGTTTCTTACCTGTAGCCAAAATAATACTTCGCTGTAAATACCGGCTTTTCGTTTTTCTCTTGCAAGTAGCTTTAGATTTGGATTATAGGGTAGCGATTCTATGAAATTTCGTTTTATATCAATGCCGTGTATGGTTGTGAGTGTTTCCATGTTTTGTTTGTTTTAATGTTAACCACCCCTAACCCCTCCACGGGAGGGGAATTGGACATTGCTATTGTTAGATGTTTTCATTTCTTTATCGGTGTTTTAATTCCCCTCCTTTGGAGGGGCCAGGGGTGGTTTGTATTTGTTCTGCACTCGAAAAAACAATTCGTCCTTCATGTTGGGTTAATGATAACCACATCTTTCCTCTTTATGGGTAGAGAACCACCCCTAACCCCTCCATGGGAGGGGAATTGGACATTGCTACTGTTAGATGTTTTCATTTCTTTATCGGTGTTCTAATTCCCCTCCTTTGGAGGGGCCAAGGGTGGTTTGTATTTTGGTAAAGGCTCATTTGTTGTAGGTGTAAATTATTTTGGGTTGCATCATCTTATTAAGCCCTTTAAAATCTGCTCCATATCTTATATCATGCGGCTATCCTCAAATATAAACGGCACTATCTTCACAAACAATTAATTCTTTTAATTGATGGCCTCGAGATTCGTTTTTTCTCCAATACCCAGCCGTGGTGCTTGTTTTTAAAAACCATCACCTACCTCATTTTACATTGCGTTATTTAAAGGAAAAATTTTCTATAAATCCATCTCTTCAGCCGTGCGTAGTGAAGACGGGAACTACAGCAGGAAGTGGGGAGCCATTGCTTGTTTTAAATTAAAAGGTGATTTTATTTACCACGCTTCCGATACAGCTGAACAATTAAATAGCCATACCTGAATATATCCTCCTTCAGGATTTGTCTTTATTATCGGCGTTAATTAAAACCGATGATACGAACATCGCATGGAGATGTCTATAACAAATCTCTTACAGGCGTAGAAGATTTCGTCCCCGACCTATGTAAAATTATTACTACAACTTAAAGGCAAATGCCAGTTTTTTTAATTTTTATTTAGAGGCAAATGGAAATAAAATAGGAGGGTAACTCTATATCCAAAAAAATAGTGTAAATATAAATTAGCTAATATTTTGACCATTTATACTGTTATTTCCCGTATTTATTTAATATATTAGCTAAATGTTACAATTTTCAATCAATAAAAAACCGGCTGATTACGAACAGGAACTTGCAGCCAGGCATAAATCTATCAGGAAGAAATTAAAGTATTCACAAAGTGAGTTAGCAAGTCGCTCGGGTGTTTCTTTGGGTAGTTTAAAACGCTTTGAAACCACTGGTAAAATCTCCTTAGAATCACTCCTAAAAATGGCGGATGTATTAAACAGGCTTGCAGACTTTGACGTAATATTTAAACCAATAGATAATCTTGCTGCAATAGAAAAATTATTTAGCGATAAAACCAGAAAATAATGGGACAAATAAAAAGTTTGAACGTGCTATTACAATTTGGGGCAGATCAGATAGAAGTGGGCGAATTGGTTATACAAAATAACCGTACTTACTTTAAATATTATGCAAGTTTTATAAAAAGTGGTTTAGAAATTTCGCCCATTAAATTAAAAATAAATAATGAAATAAATATTGCTGCACCAACTCCTTTTGAAGGATTGTACGGCGTATTTTCCGACTCATTACCCGATGGATGGGGGCGATTATTGCTTGATATAACATTGCAGTCGAAAGGTATTTCACCCAATGGAATTTCTGTTTTAGATAGATTAGCCTATGTCGGCAGTTCCGGTATGGGGGCATTAATTTATAAGCCACAGTTGCAACTGGAAGCGTTAAATATCTTTACCATTGAGCTAGATGCAGTAGCAAAAGCAACCAATCAAATAATTGCTGGTACTGTCACCAATGTGCTTGATGAAATGTACAAACTCGGGGGTTCATCTGGCGGAGCAAGACCCAAAATTTTAGTAGGTCTTAATCCTGCCACTCAGGCAATTATTCCTGCTGATAACCCATTACCCAACAACTACGAGCATTGGCTGATAAAATTTCCTTCATCTTATGATAAACCTGATATCGCCAATATAGAATTTGCCTATTATAAAATGGCGTTGGCTGCAGGTATTGACATGAGTACAAGTACACTTTTACAAAGCAATTTGGGCAACTCCTATTTTGCTACAAAACGCTTTGACAGAATAGGCAACAACAGATTGCACCTGCACTCTGCGGCTGGTATACTGCATGATAATTTCAGGCTTAGTAGTTTAGATTATGGGCATATAATGGATTGCACTTTTTTGCTGGAAAAAGATTTAAAAGCATTCGAAAAAATTTTACGCTTAGCTGCTTTTAACGTGTTCGCAAATAATAGGGATGACCATAGTAAAAACTTTTCTTTTTTAATGGACGAAAGCGGCGGTTGGAAATTTGCACCCGCCTACGATTTAACTTTCTCTTATTCTGGCCACGGTTTTCATAGCACCAGTATTGCAGGCGAAAGTGCCCATCCAACAAAAAAACACTTATTGGCATTGGCAAAACATTTTAAAATAAAAAATGCCAGTACAATTATTGATGAAGTACAATCTGTAGTAACTAGTTGGAAAAAATATGCAACGGCAGCCAACGTAAGTAAAGAGTCGAAAACCAGTATAGACAAAGTGATACAGCAAAACTTAATCTAAATGATTGCTTATAGTGTTAATAAAAAAAACAGCCGCAGGCTCTCTCCTGGATCAGCTTTTTACAAAACCATACCTTTTTAAGCTGCTGCAATAACAGACGTGTGTAGCATACATTAAGCATTGGTTTATTGAGATATAGACCACTGCTGAAAAAAATCAATTGTTATTGCCCATATAACGCAATCGTTTACACGTTCACCAATTTAACCGATAACAAAAAATCAATGGATAAAAAAAGCCTCCACAGGTTTTGAATCATTCAAAAAATGCGGAGGCGAATGCGTATCAATCACCAAATAGATGATGATAAAAGAGTTGAGAAAAATTGAAAGGGTTTGTAGTTACAGAAACGACTGATTCCTCGTTACAGTTTGTTTGGCCTTTTTATTTTTCAACAAAAAAAGGTTGATGGATTAAAGATGGCGTTTTGTAAGATTGGATTATTGGCGCTTTCCGGAGGGTAACGGATTCCATGTCTTCAACGGAATCTATTTAAAAAAGGTCGGATGGTCCGGCACTTTGTAAGTGAAATAAAAAAGAAGTTGACTGATATTGGATTTTTGCTTTTCAGCGATAGTTGGATTTGAAACTACTAACTATTTTGGTTGATCTGGATGTTTGGATATGATTGATATTTTTAATTCCTATCAATCAACTTCTGACGCAAAGATGCAACAGATATTGATCATAGCATAGCGCAGAATTGCTCTTTTTTACAGATGCTATAATTACCACCGGCTGGGTATAAATCCTGTCCTGCCGTTCGTGCGTTTACGTTATTGCGAAACGTAATAATACGATAATGTTATTGTGAAGCAACAATACTTAGTGTATTGCTACTTAGTATTTTTATAAATATTATCGAATGAAACGTAGTATTAGCTGGGGTTTTACCGAATTACTCCATATATTTTACAGCAGATCAACTGCCTAGCCATCGGAAGTTGTAAAAATTGCACCGGAGATAGTTGTTCAGAATTTAAAAATACAGAGTAGTAATGTGCTGAAGCTTGATTGTAACGATAAAGCTTCAGTATATGGCCGGTTGTTTTAGTGAACAATTTGTGGAAAGGATATTTTTTAATAGATGCCAAAGCTTTTTCAACATTTTTTTAACCGATATTTAACCGCTTGCTCGTTTGGATACCCCTGCGAAAGATGGATAGTTTTTGATGGAAAAATAGGGGAACAGGAAGTGCCTTAAAAAAAAGAACTTCCACAGCTATGGTTTTTCATAGATTGTGGAAGTTACAATTTGGATCTTTTTCCCGGCTTTCGCCAGGGCAATAATTGTTGGATTTTCCAACACCAGTTCAATTATGTTAATAATTTTTCCTGGTTTCAGTGTGTTGTTTTTCGTTCGCCATCATCGCTTTTTTACGGCATAGGCAAGGGATATTGGGTTTGTTGGTTTTTGAGTTATCATCGCTTTTTATAGCATAAACTCAGGACATTGGTTTGGTTTTTTGGGTTATCATCGCTTTTGACAGCATAAACCCGGATATTGGTTTTTTGTTGTTTTTCTAGTCATCATCGCCTCTTACAGCATAGACTTGGGATATTGGTGTAGTTTTCGTACAGGGATTAGATCTTAATAGTAATCTTTAGAATATTGGTTTTATAGTTTAAACACTGTTTAGGCACTCGGTATTTGTTTAAAAAGAAGTTGACTGATATTGGATGTTAACGGCTTTTCAGCGATTTTGGATTTGAATTCTATTTGGTTTATCTGGATCGTTGGATATTTATGATTGATATTTATTTCCTATCAATCAACTTCTGATGCAAATATCTATCAGATATCATTGCTATACAAGAGCAATATTGCCCAATTTTACCAATGAAGTAATTACGATTGATGTAGTAAATATTCTAACTAGGAAGTAGGATAAGTACATTGGAGCAGTCGTAAAAATACGTTTAAATACAAATAAAATTATCGCAAATTAAAAATGCTGCACCCGTTTAATGCAGCATTCATCAATGTTTCAGCCAAAAGGTGTTTCTACCTAGTTACTATTTGGAGAGGCTTTGAATGATATCGTATTTGGTTACGATATGAAAAGCTCCGGTTTCATCCTTACTTAAAACAGCCCCGTTTTCTTTGGTAATAAAAACACTTAGTCGTTCCACCGGAGTATCAAAAGCAACTTCCGGATAGGCTTTTTCAATCACCGTTTCAATCGCATCGCTTTTAATTTCTGCATTGGTTAATATTTTATTAAAAAGCCCACCTGCAGAGATAGCACCGATGTTGAGGCCATCTTGCATAACCGGGATATTTTCTATGTCATATTTTTTCATCAGCTCAATGGCTTGCGTAACTGTTTGGTTGGGTGTAAGTGTCATTAAACGTTTTGCACCCCGGCCGTTGATGAGATCTTTAAATGTTTTCATTTCCAAAAAGCCTCTTTCCAGCATCCATTCATCATTGTATATTTTACCTACATAGCGGCTGCCATGATCGTGAAATATCAACACCACCACATCCTCTTTTTTTAACTGGCTTTTCAACTGCATCATTCCCTGCAAGCAACTGCCTGCGCTGTATCCGCAAAACATACCTTCTTCTTTGGCAATGCGCCTTGCCATGATGGCGCCATCCTTATCAGTTACTTTTGTAAATTCATCAATCACACTCATATCATAGTTGGCAGGCACAAAATCTTCACCAAAGCCTTCGCTGATATATGGATACACTTCTTTTTGATCCAGCTCGCCGGTTTCGAAATATTTTTTTAACAACGAGCCGTAGCTGTCAATGGCCCAAATCTTTATGTTTGGATTTTTTTCCTTTAGGTATTTGCCGGTACCTACAATGGTGCCTCCAGTGCCGGTTGCTACAACAAGGTGAGTAACCTTCCCTTCCGTTTGTTCCCATATTTCAGGGCCGGTTTGCTCATAATGCGCCTGCCGGTTAGCCAGGTTATCATATTGATTTACATACCAGCTATTGGGTACTTCCGATGCAAGTCGTTTACTCACTGAATAATAACTTCGTGGGTCTTCCGGTTCCACATTGGTTGGGCAAATAATAACCTCGGCACCCACTGCTTTTAATATGTCGGCTTTTTCTTTCGATTGCTTTTCTGTGGTAGTGAAAATACATTTATATCCTTTTACACAGGCTGCAAGCGCAAGGCCCATACCAGTGTTGCCACTTGTTCCCTCTATGATGGTGCCACCTGGTTTTATCTTCCCTTCTTTTTCAGCCACCTCCAGCATCTTTACGGCCATTCGGTCTTTGATACTGTTGCCGGGGTTAAAATATTCCACTTTTGCCAATACCGTACAAGGGAGGTCTTTGGTAATCTTGTTGAGTTTGATGAGTGGGGTGTTACCAATCGTTTCTAAAATATTATTGAGCCACATATGTACATTTATTTTGGCGAAGGTAACAAAAGCGTTTACCGGAGCCTGTGAAAGTATTTGTATTTTTTATGATTGAGTTTGAATGAATGGTAGAAAAAAACGTACATCGATTTTTGGCTACATCCTACAATGGGAACAATTTTTTTGTCGGACTTTTGTAATCCGTTAATAATCCAATGTATCCTACAGAATGCTGTTAATCAACCTTAGGAAAGAACAATCTTTACCTGAGATGTAAACCAGGCATTGTTTACAAAAGCAATTAAGCCCTCACACCTGGGGCTTAATTATTTTGACAAAATCTCCAATGCCTTTTTAATCGTATTGTCCGAAGTGTTCATCATCTCATAAAAACCCTCGTTGCGCCAGATTTGTCTTGCCAGGGATGATTTAATCCGGACAACAAGATCCGATTTTTGTTTTTCATTGATACTTTTTATAACAATGGAATCCTCGGCCGCCTGGTTGATAAACTGTTTCCAGTTATCATCAGTCAACGTAAACTGCTGACTGAATTCCGATGGTGTTTTATATTTTTTTAATTCATTGATGTGCTGTAAATAATACCGGTAAGCAAAATCACTGGTGGTACCCCTGAAATAAATTTTAGCAATGGAAGCATTGTAGGCGGCTGTATCGATGGGTACAAAAATATCGGGCGATATACCACCACCGCCGTATACTATTTTGCCGTTTTTAGTGGTAAAAGTTTTGGTAGTGTCATTTTTCACGGAGTCGGCACTCATTACTTCCCCATCATGAAATCGATTATTGATCTCAGCATAGTATGCCTTACCTCCATTTGAATAGGAACGTTGTATGCTGCGGCCAATGGGCGTATAATACCTTGCAACTGTTAACCGGAGTGCGCTGCCATCGCTCAGGTCATATTGTTCCTGAACCAGACCTTTCCCAAAACTACGGCGGCCGATTATGGTGGCACGGTCCCAATCCTGCAGGGCGCCCATTAGTATTTCACTGGCACTTGCAGATCCTTCATCAGCCAGTACCACCAGTTCGCCTTTTTCAAACAAGCCCTGCCGCTGGCAACGGTATTCTTTTTTAGGCATGTGTTTGCCTTCGGTATAAGTAATTAATTTATCACCATCCAAAAACTCGTCTGCAATGGCAGTTGCTTCATCCAACACCCCGCCACCATTGCCTCTAAGGTCTAGTATCAATTTTTTTAGTCCCTGCTTTTGCAAGGCTTCCAGCGATTGCATAAACTCACGGTAAGTAACCTGCGAAAACTTATTGAGTTTAATATACCCGATGCCGTTTTCAATAATATAGGCCGCATCTATGCTACTAACGGGAATGATGCCGCGGGTGATAGAAACATCAAGTAACTTCCCATTTCTCATTACTTTTACCGCGGCTTTACTCCCAAGATCGCCTCTTAATAATTTCCTTACCTGGTCGGTCGTTATTTTTATGCCTGCAATGATGCTGTCGTTCACTCTAATAAACCGATCGCCTATTTGTATACCTGCTTTTGAACTTGGCCCGTCAGGAATTACGTTTAAAACATGCAGGGTATCTTCAAAAATATTAAACTCAATTCCAATCCCAAAAAAGTTACCGGCAATATCTTCATTTACACCCTGTAAATCATCGGCCGGAATAAAAACTGAATGTGGATCAAGATTGCGCAAAATGGCTGCAATGGCTGAATCGCCCAATGGATTTAGCTTTACATCATCTACATATTTATTTTTGATAAGGTTCATTACTTCCTGCAGGGGTCTTGGCCTATCGAGCGAAAAGAAGTTTTTTGATGGCTGGGTATCTCTCAATCTATAACCAATCAACATACCCGCAATAATGGCAACACTAATCAAAAAAGGAAGGAAAACCTGGATTTTTTTATTCATACATTCACTTAATAAACACGAAAATAAATGAAATATTATGAATGCGGCGGTTGTGTTTTTTTTATTAACGAGATGTTATTCCAATTAAAAAGTAGAATGCTTCAACGTACTTTGGCTTCATTTCAATTATAATTGTGGAAGCATGTTGTTTTTATCCGAGCTCAGATGCCAAGCGTTTTTGCCGGTCTGATTCAAAATATATTAACAATTGTATTTAAAATTACAGGCAGCGTAAATCGATAAAGCAAAGTCTGAAGAATTGAAAATAAAAACGGTATTCATCTAATTGCAATGTAGTGCATGGTTACCACCTGGATGTTTAGGTATACCATTGGTAGAAATAAAATGGATTTCAATAAATTTTATTAAATAATTTTGAACCATCAATAAAAATGCTCCGGCTTGACGACCTTAATGGCAAATCCAGTAGCGTATTCGTTTAGAAAATTTCCCGACGCATGCGGAGATAAAAGCAAACAGTTATAAATCAAATTACAGATATGTCAATAAAATTAATCGCAGATAGTGGCTCAACAAAGGCTGAGTGGTGTTTGCTGGATGGAAAAAAAAAGAAAACGATAAACACACAGGGGATCAGTCCCTACTTTTTGGATGGCTTACAAATTGAGTCAGTGTTAAGATTAGAATTGAAAGCGAAACTTAAGGGAGTTGAGCCGGATGAAATCTTTTATTATGGCACCGGCTGCGCCAATCCAAACAATGTGAAAATTATAAAAAAGGCGTTGCAAAAGGTATTTCCCTTAGCGGCCGTAGCAGTTACGCACGACTTGATGGGCGCAGCCAAAGCATTGTGTGGCGACGAAAAAGGAGTGGCTTGTATTTTGGGTACAGGGTCCAACTCATGCTACTATAATGGCAAGAAAATAGTTAAAAATAGTCCTGGCCTTGGGTTTATTTTAGGAGATGAGGGTAGCGGAGCTTACTTAGGCAGAAAGGTAGTTCAATATTATTTGTACAATACCTATGATCCCGACCTGATGGACCGGTTCAATGCGAAATACAATACCAATGCAGTGGAGATTTTGGAAGCCGTTTATAAAATGCCGCTACCCAATCGATACCTTGCAAGCTTCGTACCTTTTTTGGTGGAAAACAGGGGACATTTTATGATAGAGAATATCATTGAAGATGGCTTCAACGAGTTTTTCTTTCAGCATATTTATAAGTACAAAGAAAGCTGGACGCTGCCGGTTAATTTTATTGGAAGTGTAGCTTATGGTTTCAGGGATGTATTGAAAGAAATGTGCAGCAGTTACGAATTGGAATTGGGCAAGGTATTAAAAAACCCAATGGATGGATTGATTAAATACCATTCGGCTTCCTGAAAAGAATGGGTATAAGCAGGTAGAATTGTTCAAGATTGAAATTAGAATATAAATGAAGTTAATTTAATGTTACCTGTTCATAAAGATAAGGGTGATATTAAAAAAATTAGTTGGATAACTTCTGCCAATTCACTAATTTCAATTTCATCTCAAAAACAAATTCTACTGATATGAAAAGTAAATTTTTACTCTCCGCTGCATTCATTGCAATTTCACTTTTTTCAACAGCTCAATTTGCCTCCAAAACGTTTGCCATAACGGGGAAGGCCAATAATGTTTTTTTCTGGGCAGATATTAAGCAGGTAGATATCGCCTCCGGCAAAGTGACTAAAACTTTGTTTGAATCCGATAAAACGGCCTTCAAAATTACAAATCCGGATAAAAGTGCAACGGCTGCAAGGTCAGTGAATGAAAATCCAACTGGCTTAGGCGTGGCTGCCTGTGCATTTGATATAAGGCACAACCGGCTGTATTTTGCCACTATGCATTTTTCTGATATCCACTTTCTGGATCTTGACAAACCAACAGCAAATTTTACGACCATTAAAAAGAATGTGATTGCCGCACCTTCCAAAACAGGATACCAGTCGGAAGAAAACCATATTACCAGAATGGTGATAGCGGCTGATGGCAATGGCTATGCGCTGTCAAATGATGCCAACCATTTGATAAAATTTACCACGGGTAAAACACCGGTAGTGGAAGACCTTGGAAATTTGGTAGACGCAGAAGCCAACAAAGGTATGTCGATACACAATAAATGTACCAGCTGGGGTGGCGATATGGTGGCAGATGCATTTGGTAAACTGGTAGTTGTTTCAGCCAATCACAACGTGTTTACGATCGACGTTAGCAGCAGGGTTGCTACACTAACGGGCACCATTACCGGTTTGCCTGTTAACTTTACAACCAATGGCGCAGCCGTTGATGATGACGGCAATCTGGTGGTGAGTAGTGCCAATGTAATCGAAGGTTTGTATAAGGTTAATATTAAAAGCCTGGCGGCTGAAAAAATTATCAGCATAGGGGCGGCATTCAACGCATCTGATTTGGCCAACGGTAATTTACTGTCTCAAAAGGAAGCCGATGATCTTAGTCGGTTTAATCAAATAAAACCAATTGTTGCTTATTTGGCGGATGCAAAAATTTATCCCAATCCGGTAACCGGTGCCCAGTTTAATGTATCGTTTGAAGGGCAGCGTGCCGGAAAATATACCATTGTATTAACCGATATTGCCGGTAAAGCATTGCAGTCAAAAGTGGTAAACATTGCAAAATCCGGACAGGTAGAAGCAATTCGTTTTGCAGGAAAAAATGCCCGTGGGATGTACTTTGTAAAAGTTTTGAGCGAAGACAGGCAACTGGCATTTTCAGAAAAATTAGTGGTTAATTAAACAACTTTATTTATATTGACAAAAGGCTGCACATCAATTGTGTGGCCTTTTTTATACCTGTTTTTTTTAATGATTAAAATTTTATTTTGAACAACTCTTTGCTGGTTATCATTTAATTTTGCCACAACAAAAAATTATCTTTCTGGCTGCTTTCATTTTTAATTAATCTTCATCCATGCAGGATATAGAACCTTATTTTAACTGGCGCCATTTGTACACCGCAGAAGAAGATGAGCAATCGCCTTTTTATGGCCAAACCTATAGCGAATTTGAATTTAGTAATACAGTTTACAATTATTACATACATCCTCAGTGGGATGAGTTTGGCTCCCGTACACTTTATATGAAAATATTGTTTGCAGATTATGACCAGAATTATGTGATCGTTGAATTGATAGGCGAGTGGAACGATGCCATCGAAAATGATGTTATGACATTAAGAAGAGATGTTACGGATTTGATGTATAAACAGGGTATCACAAAGTATATTTTGATCGCAGAAAATGTGCTCAACTTTCACAGCAGCGATGATAGTTATTATGAAGAGTGGAGAGAACAGTTATTAGAGGAAGGTGGTTGGATAGTGATTTTGAATATGCCTGAACAAAGCCAATATGATTTTAAAAAAGCACGACTCACCAACTATGTCGGTTTATTGGATTTTCCGCAATGGCGTACGTTGAAGCCAGAACTTGTGTTTCAACAGGTAGACAACTGGATGATGCGACAGCTTTCATAGGCAGATTCTGATCGATATTTTACGGCATCGTTTGCATAAAAATTTATAATAAAAAAGCTTTTTGGCTAATCCTGTTGTAGATTTGTGGCTCGAAAAATATAATACTTTCTATATGACCTGGAAAAACTTTTATACATCTTCAATAGGGAAAAAAATTACCATGGGCCTCACCGGGATTTTTTTGATGACTTTCCTGATCGTTCATTGCGGAATTAATGCTATGATTTTTTTTAACGATGGCGGACAAACGTTTAATCATTGGGGGCATTTTATGGGGTCCAACTTAATCATTCGTACTGTTGAAATTGGTCTTTTCTTTTTCTTATTACTACACACTTTTCAGGGGCTTTTACTTTGGAAACAAAATAAGAATGCACGCCCCGTAAAGTACACCGTTAATAAACCCCAGGCTAATAGTACATGGTACAGCCGCAGCATGGGTTTGTTAGGTACACTGATTTTAATTTTCCTGATTTTGCACATGTATCATTTCTGGGTTCCATCAAGATTTGGTGGCATTGCTAATGTAAGGGCACTCAATGAAACTTCATTGGCAGATTACAACAACCAGATGGTGCTTAATTTGTTTGAAGAAATGAAATTGGTTTTTGAAAACAATTTAATTGTTGTAGTTGTTTACACCCTAGGTGTTAGTTCTTTAGGGTGGCATTTATTACATGGTTTTCAAAGTGCCTTTCAAACATTTGGCGTAAATCACAAAAGATATACACCCATCATTAAGGCAGCAGGTATTGGTTATTCGATAATAATTTGCGTGGTATTTGCATTAATGCCAATCGCCATTTATTTGCAGTGGGTTAGCTAAGCACACTACCTGTTTTTAGTAGAATTTTCACGGTGTCCATGTGCCTTTTAATTTTTATTTGCGCATTTAAAAATCTTAGAATCGTATTCGGTAGAAATAGATTTTTAAAATAAGTTGTTCAACTCAGTCTAGCAACAGCAAAATCTAAAATATCAACAAGCATTAAATAAATCAATTAACCAATTAATTACCCATACTATGGCTTTCGATTCAAAAATTCCGAATGGTGAAATGAATGAAAAGTGGAACGATTATAAAGGGCACGTAAAGCTGGTAAACCCGGCCAACAAGCGCAAGCTCGAAGTAATTGTTGTAGGTACCGGACTGGCAGGAGCTTCTGCCGCTGCTTCACTCGGAGAGATGGGATACAATGTAAAGGCATTTTGTTTTCAGGATAGTCCACGCCGGGCGCATAGCATTGCTGCGCAAGGTGGCATCAATGCTGCAAAAAATTATCAGAATGACGGCGATTCTGTTTTCCGTTTATTCTACGACACTGTTAAAGGTGGCGATTACCGTGCAAGAGAAGCCAATGTGCATCGCCTTGCAGAGGTAAGCAGTGCAATCATTGACCAGTGTGTAGCACAGGGTGTTCCTTTTGCAAGAGAATACGGTGGCTTGTTAAGCAACCGTAGTTTTGGTGGAACCCAGGTACAGCGCACATTCTATGCTGCTGGCCAAACAGGACAACAATTATTATTAGGTGCTTACAGCGCATTGGAAAGACAAATAGCCTTAGGTAATGTAACCATGTATGCACGTCATGAAATGTTGGATGTGGTGATGATAGAGGAAAAAGCAAGAGGAATTATCGCCCGTAATTTGGTGAATGGTGAGCTGGAAAAACATTTCGGGCATGCAGTATTGTTGTGTACCGGTGGATATGGTAACGTATTTTATTTAAGTACCAACGCCATGGGAAGCAATGTTACCGCTGCCTGGAAAGCGCATAAAAAAGGAGCCTTCTTTGGTAATCCTTGTTTTACACAAATTCACCCAACCTGCATTCCGGTTAGTGGCGATTATCAAAGCAAGCTTACGTTGATGAGTGAAAGTTTACGCAACGATGGTCGTATTTGGGTTCCAAAAAATAAGGATGAGCAACGCAAGGCCGTAGATATACCCGAAGACGAAAGAGATTATTATTTGGAGAGAAGATATCCGGCATTTGGTAACCTAGTGCCCCGTGACGTAGCATCAAGGGCTGCTAAAGAAAGGTGTGATGAAGGATATGGTGTAGGCACCACGAAGCTGGCTGTTTACCTGGATTTTAAAGATGCAATCGTACGCTACGGTAAAATTGAACAGGGGAAAAGTGGTGATGTGAATGGTTCAACTGATGAAGCCATTAAATTAGGCAAAGCGGTTGTAAAAGAAAAGTACGGTAACCTTTTTGAAATGTATGAAAAGATTACTGGAGAAAATCCATACGAAATGCCAATGCGTATTTTCCCTGCGGTACACTACACGATGGGTGGCCTTTGGGTAGATTACGAATTACAAACAACTGTAAAAGGGTTGTACGCCTTGGGTGAGGCTAATTTTAGCGATCACGGCGCAAACAGGCTTGGTGCTTCTGCATTGATGCAAGGGTTGGCAGACGGTTATTTTGTAGTGCCTTACACATTGGGTAACTATCTGGCTGATGAAATTCGTACGGCTTCTATCTCAACAGATCATCCGGCATTTGCTTCAGCCGAAAAAGAAGTCAGTGATCGTATTAATACTTTAATGAATATCAAGGGAAAACAAACCGTTGAAAGTTTTCATAAAAGGTTGGGTAGAATTGTTTGGGATAAATGCGGAATGGCCCGTAATGAACAAGGACTTAAAGATGCCATTGCTGAAATTCAGGCATTGAAAAAAGAATTTTGGAGTGATGTACGAATACCCGGTGAAGTCAATAATATGAATCCTGAGTTGGACAAAGCAGGTAGAGTAGCAGACTTTATTGAGTTGGGAGAACTGATGTGTAAAGATGCGTTGCAAAGAGAGGAAAGTTGCGGCGGCCATTTTAGAGAAGAGTCTCAAACTGAAGATGGTGAGGCCAAGCGAGACGATGAAAACTTTAGCTATGTTTCTGCATGGGAATACAAAGGCGACAGCGAATGGTTGTTAAATAAAGAGGTGCTGGAGTTTGAAATTGTGAAGCCGACGCAAAGGAGTTATAAGTAACAAAAGCCCCAAACCCCTGAAGGGGCCTTTTGTACATTCGATGCAAGGTGCTTTTAAAAATGGTAATAGTATAAT
>JBBQQP010000042.1:0-15346 GCA_038215675.1 Chitinophagales bacterium
TGTTTAACTCATTAGAGTCTTTGCAAAGGTTGTCAACCCAATGGTGGGAGGCTCCATACATGTCGTATGCGAACAATTGTTGGTTTATAATTTGGCGGTAGCAGTCTGCTGCAGGGTTGCCAACCTTCAAAATACTGTTTAATTCATTAGAGTCTTTGCAAAGGTTGGCAACCCTATGGTGGGGTGTCCCCGCACACGTTGAAACATGCAAGCTGTTAGATTAAAATCTTTCGGAGGTAGCAGTCTGCTGCTGGGTTGCCAACCTTCATAATACTGTTTAACTCCTTAGAGTCTTTGCAAAGGTTGGCAACCCTATGGTGGGGTGTCCCCACGCTTGTTGAAAAAATTCAAGCTGTTAGATTAGAATCTATCGGCGGTAGCAGCCTGCTACAGGGTTGCCAACCTTCATAATACTATTTGATTCATTAGAGTCTTTGCAAAGGTTGGCAACCCTATGTTGGGGTGTCCCACGCTTGTTGAAAAAATTCAAGCTGTTAGATTAGAATCTATCGGCGGTAGCAACCTGCTGCAGGGTTGCCAACCTTCATAATACTATTTAATTCATTAGAGTCTTTGCAAAGGTTGGCAACCCTACGTTGGGGTGTCTAAGCTCCGTTCGGATACCGCAAGCTATTGAACTTAACCGCCTGGTCGAAGACAGATGGACATTTAAAAAAACCTTTCGGAACTCTTAAAAAACGCACGTATCTTAGCTACAAAAACAGCACGTGTCATGACAACTAAATTGACGTTAACGATAGAAGATAAGGTGATCGTTTCTGCAAAAAAATATGCCCAAAAAAAGGGAAAAAGTTTATCTCATTTGGTTGAGAATTATTTGAAATCAGTCAGTTCGGATGCAATCGAAAATACTGATGAAAGTATTTCTCCTAAAGTATTAAAACTAATGGGCGTAATGAAATTACCCAGAGATTTTAATTATAAAATTGAATTAGGAAATTCCCTTGCGAAAAAACATGCAAAATGAAACATATTTTTTTGGATACAAATATTATTATTGATTTTCTTGCTGACCGAAAACCATTCTCCAACTTCGCTGCAAAGCTTTTTAATTTTTCGATATTAGGCAAAGCTAAAATTTATGTTTCGGCAGTTTCATACAACAATATTTACTATATTCTGAGGCAATCTCACTCCAATGCAGACACGATTAAATTATTGGATGAATTGTGTGAGATGACGGAAATAGCTGACGTTACAAAAAGCACAATAAAAAAATCGCTTAAGTCAGATTTCAAAGATTTTGAAGATGCCATTCAATATTATTGTGCGCTTAGTCTTCCCAAAGTAGATTTTATTGTAACCCGTGATACAAAAGATTTTAAGAAAAGTACTTTGTCAATTATGACACCTGAAGAAGCTGTGAAACTAATAGAAAATAGTGTCACACAGGATTAAATTATGACTATCGGTGCTGTCTTTTTTTTGCTCTAAAAAATGTTTATTTGCCTGTTGGATAACGAATGTTGTTGCATTACAATCGTTCAGTGGCTGCAGCTTGTTTTAGGGTGTGCCAACCTTCATTATATCCTTTGAGTAATTGGAGTTTTTGCAAAGGTTATCTACCCTTTGTTGCGGTGTTATCCTACTTGCAAGATGCTTAAAGTTTTTAGTTTACAACCTGTCGGTAGCACTCTGCGATAGGGTTGCCAACTTTCGTAATACCGATTAATTCATTAAAGTCTTTGCAAAGGTTGGCAACCTTATGTTGGGGTGTCCCCATACCTGTCGTATTCGGAAAAGCTGTTGGTTTATAATTTGGCGGTAGCAGCCTGCTACAGGGTTGCCAACCTTCATAATACTGATTAATTCATTAGAGTCTTTGCAAAGGTTGGCAACCCTATGGTGGGGTCTCCCCATACCTGTCGTATTCGGAAAATCTGTTGGTTTATAATTTGGCGGTAGCAGTCTGCTGCAGGGTTGCCAACCTTCATAATACTGTTTAACTCATTAGAGTCTTTGCAAAGGTTGGCAACCCTATGATGGGGTGTCTCCACGCTTGTTGAAAAAATTCAAGCTGTTAGATTAGAATCTCTCGGCGGCAGCATTCTGCTACAGGGTTACCAACCTTCATTATACTGTTTAATTCATTAGAGTTTTTGCAAAGGTTGGCAACCCTATGGTAACAATCCCTATATCTTTCGGATATTGTAGGCTACAGAATTGAGCCACCATCGCCCTACATTAAATACGTTTACGCTTGCTCCTTTTTACAAGGGTTGGTATATTTGCAAAAAATTTGGTTTGCCCTGCAAGCATCCAATTGGTTTTAATGAAAGGCAAAAGGTCTTTTAATAAAACAATTTCCCGTAACAAAAACGAGATCAAATAAAAATTATGGCATTACTACACAATCGTGTTTCCCAGGCGGAACTCAAAAAATTATTGTACGAAGAAACAGAACCTCGTATCACGATTTCCTTTTACCAATATTTTCCAGTGGCCGATCCACAGCAATTCAGAGATGAACTGTATGCCGGGTTAAATGCGCTAAAAGTATTTGGACGAATTTATATTGCCCAGGAAGGCATCAATGCACAGATCAGTGTGCCGGAAGGAAATGTGCCCGCCTTTCAAGGTTATCTCTACAGCATCAATCCACTCAACGGCATCCGCTTAAATATCGCCGTAAATGCAAACGACGATTTAAATGATAAGCTTAGCCAGGGTAAATCGTTCTGGGTGTTAAAAATAAAAGTAAGGGATAAGATTGTGGCAGATGGTATTAGCGATCCAGGTTTTAGCATGGAGCGCAAAGGCAACTATGTGAACGCCGAACAAATGAATCAGTTGCTGCGGGATGAAAACACCATTGTGATTGATATGCGCAATCATTATGAATATGAAGTGGGCCATTTTGAAAAAGCAGTAGAAATACCCAGCGACACTTTTAGAGAACAGCTACCCATGGCGGTTGAAATGATGCAGGAAAACAAGGACAAGAACATCATCATGTATTGTACCGGTGGCATACGCTGCGAAAAAGCCAGCGCCTACATGCTGCACAATGGCTTTGAGAATGTGTTCCACCTGGAGGGCGGCATTATCAATTATGCAAAACAGGCAGAAGAGCATGGATTGGATAGCCGCTTTATTGGTAAAAATTTTGTGTTCGACGACAGGCTGGGGGAGCGGATCACCGAAGATGTGATTGCCAAATGCCACCAATGCCGGAACCCAGCCGATACCCATACCAACTGTAAAAATGATGGTTGCCATTTGTTGTTTATACAATGCAGTAACTGTGCGGCAAAGTATGACGGTTGCTGTTCCGCTGACTGCCAAACTACGTTTAATCTGCCATTGGAAGCACAAAAAGAACTACGGAAAGGCATAGAAAAGGGGCGCATGGTTTTTAACAAAAGCAAGCAGCGATTGCGGCCAAGGTTGGATGAAATAAATCAAAAAACAAGGGTGCAATAAAGGAGTTTACCTTCGGTATCTTCCTCGTCTTTAGTGGAAGAAGGACTGATGTATGCATTTACCCGGGTTTACGACTTAAAAGCTTAAAAAAGCAATCTCTAAACGCTGGTCAAGTCCATCCAGGCCAAACAGCGAACTTTCTGTTGGGCGTGTTGTAAATTAATCCTGGTGTACGGGGTCAGGGTCAAATCATAATTTTAAAGAAAAGAGAGTTCATGCGTGGAGTATTAAATCAGGAGGGCCACAATCTTTTTAAACAAAAGCTATTCAACGGAAGCCATTTTTTGCCTTCGTTCAATGATCAAATAAAGGATAGGGCCAATGGATGGTACAAAAATGATGACCAGTGCCCATATTTTGGTTGTTGTATCAGGCCAGCTAGTTTTTCTTAAAAGGCCAATCAATGCCAGCACAAAAAGCGCCAAACTTGTTAAGGGAAGGAGCGTCCAAATTAATAGTCCGGTATCCGGTGTTAGTAATTCCATACATTGTTTTTTAGATGCTATTAAATGACCAGGGCAGCAGATTTATAAAAATCCAATTATTGAATCCATTTAATGCAAACCGGGTTAGGTACCTTAATTCTTTTACCCGTATCTGTTAGTAAGCCAGTTTTTCTGTCAATTTTAAAAATAACGATGTTGTCAGTGTTTTGATTGGCCACCAGTAAAAAATTGCCACCAGGATCAAAATTAAAATTCCGGGGTGTTTTGCCCATGGTGGATTGATGGCCAATGGCGGTTAATTTACCTGTGTTGGAGTCTATTGAAAAGATGGCAATGGTATTGGATTCGCCGCGATTACTGGCATACAAAAATTTGCCATCCGGTGATACGTGGATATCAGCGCTGCCAATCACCCCTTTAAAATCGGTGGGTAAAGTACTGGTTCTTTGGATAGGGGTTAACTTTCCTTTTTTATATTTAAAGGCAGCCACGGTTCCGCTCATTTCTTCAATCAGGTAGGCAAACTTATTATTTGGGTGAAAATCGAAATGCCTTGGGCCGCTACCTGGAGTGGATGCTGCAAAAGGAATTGCGGCCGGGTTGAGTGTTCCGCTCTTTTTATCAAAACGGTAAATCATTACTTTATCAATACCAAGATCGGGCGTAAATAAAAATTTATCATCAGGCGAAAGTATGGTGGAATGCAAATGGGGTGCTTCCTGGCGGTCTTTATTAGGGCCGGCGCCGTTATCTTGCAGCACTTGCTTTGCATTTTCAAGTCCGCCATCGGACCTTACCGGAAATAGTACAGCACTTCCACTGCTGTAATTAGCTGCAAATACCCATTTGCCGGTTTTGTCAACAGATACGTAGCAGGGGTTTCTGCCTTGCGAAAATTGTTGATTGATCAGACTTAGACTGCCATTCAGGGGATTAAACGAAAAGGCGCTAACGGCTCCGCCAGTGCCTTCTCTTTTGGCCTCGTCCGTTTCCGATACCGCATATACAATCTTCTGATCTGGCGAAACGGCCAGGTAGGAAGGATTGGGTGTTTGCAGGGAACTACGCTTTTTACTGTCTCCGGTTTCGGTGTTAAAATCATACACATAGATACCTTCGCTTTTGCCCGAAGTATATGTGCCAATTAACAGATAAGCATTGGATTGAGCAAAAGCGGCATTGCAACAAAACAAGCATAAAAAGAGCAATCGGTTTGACATAAGTTTATTTTTTTAATTTAGATTTTCTTAAAGTACATTTTTTTTACAATGTAAATGAATTTCGTAACAACCGCCTAAATTCAATTGCAATAAAAGTTGCAGGCAAAAGCCCTGCGAAAAAATTTAGACTGGGTAGTATGGTTTATCGGAATAATTTTATTAATCTATTCCTGAAAAAAATAATTAAATGTTGTTTGAAGTATCAATTGTTGTCAATGCCTGGGTGATTATTCCAATCGTTTCTTCATCACTTAATTCCTGCGGAATAAACTTTTCACCGACTACTTTTTCATACAATTCGATATACCGTTTACTAATCACATCAATCCACTCTTCACTCATGGCTGGAACTACTTGTCCTTCTTTCCCCATAAAATTATTTTCTATCAACCATTCCCTTACAAACTCTTTGCTCAGTTGCTGTTGCTTTTCACCTGTTGCCTGTCTTTCTTCAAATCCCGCTGCATAGAAATACCTTGAGCTATCGGGCGTATGAATTTCGTCCATCAAATAAATGGTATCATCAATTTTTCCAAACTCATATTTTGTATCTACCAGTATCAATCCTTGCGCAGCGGCAATTTGTTTGCCTCGTTCAAATAGTGCCTTAGTGTATTTTTCAATCTGTTCATAATCGCTTTCGTTCACGATGCTTCTTTTTAATATATCAGCTTTGCTAATATCTTCATCATGGCCGACTTCTGCTTTGGTAGAAGGTGTAATAATGGGCTCAGGGAAAAAGTCATTTTCTTGCAAACCTTCGGGCAGTATTACACCGCAGAGCACTCTTAATCCAGACTGGTAAGTTCTCCAGGCATGACCGGTTAAATTACCCCTGATTACCATTTCAACTTTAAAGGGAATACATTTTTTACCAATGGCACTATTGGATGTTGGGGTTGCAGTCAGCCAGTTTGGACAAATATCTGCCGTTGCTTTTAGCATGTACGCAGCGATTTTATTTAAAACCTGTCCTTTGTAGGGAATTGCTTTAGGAAGAATAACATCAAATGCTGAAATACGATTGCTTGCTATCATTACCAGCCATTTATCAGAGATTGTATATACATCTCTCACTTTTCCACTGTAGAATTTAGTTTGTTCCGGGAATTTAAAATTTGTCATACCGCTAAATTACAAGCTACATCTTATTCGCCCAATTTTACAATAAACAAGAATTTCACGAATGTTTATAAATTAAATTTTTACAAAAAAATAACATTGCTTACTTTGCCCTACTTTTAAAACCAAAAAAGAAACCAAAATGAGAAAAATTGCGAGCTATATGATGGTATTGTTTTTGGCAAACATCCTAACGAGTGTTGCCTTCGCCCAAAGTTCCACCATCAGCGGTAAAATTGTTAACCGCACCACTAACGAGAGCATTTCTGCTGTTTCAGTAACTATTAAAGGATCTCAGGTTGGTACATTTACCGATGACAAGGGAAATTTTAAAGTTAACTTTAATCAAAAACTACCCGTTACAGTTTTATTTTCTTCAGTTGGGTATGCATTACAGGAATTAGTCGTTTCGAATCCTTCTGATTATTTAACGATTCAAATGGCTCCTTCCAATTCACTTGGGCAGGAGGTGGTTGTGTCTGCCACCAAAGTGGCACAAAAAATATTGGAATCACCGGTTTCCATTGAGCGGGTAAGTGCAGCCAATATCAGAAACTCGCCGGTGTCCTCTTACTACGACATTTTGAGTAGTTTGAAAGGGGTGGATTTCACTACCTCATCGCTTACTTTTAAAACACCCTCTACCCGTGGATTCAATGGTAGCGGTAACACCAGGGTAAACCAGATTGTAGATGGAATGGACAACCAGGCGCCGGGTTTAAACTTTTCTGTAGGAAGCGTAATTGGTCTTACTGAACTGGATGTAGACAACATCGAACTATTACCGGGTGCTTCATCTGCCTTGTATGGTACGGGTGGTATGAATGGAACCATTCTTATTAATAGTAAAAACCCCTTCAAATACCAGGGGCTTTCTTTCCAGGTAAAAACCGGTATTATGAATGCGGATACCCGCTATCGGGAAGCATCGTCCTACAATAACTGGTCGCTTCGCTGGGCAAAGAAAGTATCTGAAAAGTTTGCCTTTAAGATTGGAACAGAAATTATATCTGCCAAAGATTGGTTGGGTTATGATAAAAGAAACTACCTCCGTAAAGGAACTACAGGTAACATCATTACTGGCGACAGGGCTTCTGACCCTAACTATGATGGCGTAAACGTATATGGCGATGAAACTACTACAGATATCAGAACTGCAGTATTGAATGCCATTGGTTCATCCGCTGCGCCGTTTCTTAAAAACTTTATTGACACTTTAAATGGAGGTCGTCCTATCAATGTTTCCCGAACCGGATACAATGAAAACGATATTGTTAGTCCAAATACGTTGAACTATAAAATTTCGGGAGCGTTCCACTATAAGATTACACCCGGTATTGAAGCAGTTCTATCAGGCTATTGGGGAACCGGTAACACCATTTACACCGGTAGCGAGCGCTACAGTTTAAGGGCTTTAAAAGTTGGTCAGTACAAATTGGAACTGAATCATAAAAACTGGATGGTCAGAGGTTATACTACACAGGAAAATTCGGGCGAAAGCTACAATGCCACTGTTACTGCCCGTTTGTTCAATGAAAACTGGAAGCCGAGTGGTGGCGCAACAGGCTGGTTTTCTCAATATAGCCAGGCCTATTTGGGTGGCCGTTTAAATGGATTGACAGATTTTGCAGCACAACAGTTAGCCAGAAGTAGTGCGGATGTCGGCAGACCTGTTCCGGGAACTCCTGCTTTTAAATCAGGTTTTGATAAAATCAGGAGTTTACCAATTGGTGGCAATCCAGGTGGGGGTTTGTTTGTAGACAAATCAGATCTTTATATGGTGGAAGGCCAGTATAATTTAACACACCTAACCAGCAAATTTGCTGATATATTGGTGGGTGCCAATTACAAGCAGTATAATTTAAATAGCCAGGGCACCTTGTTTGCTGATGGAGGTGGCATCATCAAGATTGGTGAATATGGCGGATATATCCAGGCAACCAGGAATTTGTTTGAGTTTCTCAAAATAACTTTAAGTGGCCGTTACGATAAAAATGATAATTTTAAAGGAAGGTTTACCCCAAGGGCAACTGCATTGATTAAGGTTGCTAACAATAACAACATCAGGGTTAGTTTCCAGACTGCTTATCGTTTTCCAACTACACAACAGCAATGGATTGATTTGGATGTAGGTTCCAGTACCAGATTATTAGGTGGCGTTCCATTTTTTCAGCAGAAATATAATTTAAACACCAATACGTATTCGTTGAACGAATTGCCATCTGTAACTACACCATATACCGTTAGACCATTTAAACCAGAAGCAGTAAGTACCTATGAATTGGGATATAAAGGACTTGCATTACAGGATAAATTATTAATTGACGTGTATGGATATTATGGGCAATACCAGGACTTTCTTACCCGAAGGCTATTGGTTAAACCTTCCGGTAACAATACCGTGAATGATATCGTAGCGGCATTGAACAATGGCGTTGCAGTAAGTAATGTGGCAAATATTTATTCTATTCCGGTCAACTCACCATCAAAAGTAAAAACCTATGGTTTCGGATTAAGCGTTGATTATCGTCTACCCGCTTCATTTATGATCGGCGCAAATGTATCCTCCGATAATCTGAAGGATGTGCCTGTTGGTTTTGCTGCCTACTTTAGTACACCAAAATATCGCGCCAATTTCTCAATTGGCAATACGGGATTTGGATACAAAAAACGCCTGGGTTTCAATGTAGCTTACCGTTGGCAGGATGCCTTTTTCTTTGAAGGTGATTTTGCAAATGAAACACTACCGGCCATTCATACCGTTGATGCACAGATTAGTTTAAAGCTACCAGCTACCAAATCAATGTTGAAATTAGGTGCTAACAACCTGTTGAATCAATACTATACCAACTCTGCAGGTAATTCTATTGTTGGTGGCTTGTATTATGTAAGTTTTGCGTACAATGTTTTTTAATTTTCATCATTTTTCAAATCTAGCAATATGAAATTATTTTATAAAATAAAAAGAGTTGGCTTATTAATAATCACGGCCGGCATATTAATCACCGCCTGTAATAAAGCACCTTTGCCGCCAGCGCCAATTGCCCAACCGGTTCAAGGTACTTCCCCAACACTAGCTACTTTACTAGACAACCCAGATTCCAGTTTTACTTTTTTAAAGGCTGCTGTTGTAAGAGCTGGCTTATTGGCCGCTTTATCTTCGCCCACACAACGATATACGGTATTTGCCCCCGATAATACTGCTTTTATGTTATCTGGTATTTCTAGTGTAGGGGTTATTAATTCGCTTCCCGTTGCAACAGTAGCAGGTTTGGTTAGTTACCATGTTATTCCACAGGTAATTGCTTCTACTTCTATACCAACTACGTTTCCAAATTTTGAATATCCATCCATTTTAAACCCTACGACAGGTACGCCTGGTTTTAATCCGTTGGTGCGCCTCACCAATTTTCCAAGCAGACGAGGATCAGCTGCCTGGATAAACAATATCCCGATCACCGCAACGAACGTTTCAGCAGTGAATGGGGTGTTGCATAAAGTAGCAGTACTTGTTGCTCCGCCAACAAGATTTCTTTGGGATTCAATTTCAACAAGTGCTGATTTAACTTATTTAAGAGCAGCCGTTATTCGTGCGGATAGTGGGGTAGCAGTTGCCGGTACATTACAAACAGCTTTGAGTAGTTTTGGTGTAAACTTAACCATATTAGCACCCACTGATTTGGCGTTTAGAACTACATTAACCGGTGCTATAGCCGGGGCGCTTATCCCCTTGATAACGGCTCAATTGATTGCTGGTGGGGCAACGCCTGCACAGGCAGCAGCCCAGGCTCCGGGTATTGCATTGGCACAAGCTACAACATTGGCAGCCACCCCCGCTGTATTTAGTAACCCGGCATTGTTTGGTGCCCTCAGTGCGCAAACCGTAAAAGGAATTGTAGTTTACCATATTTTAGGTACAACAATTCCGGGTATCAGGGTTTTTTCCGTAAATATGCCAACGACCGCTACACAGGTAAAAACATTGCTTAACCAGGCTGTAGCGGTTCATCCGGGCGTAACGGTACGGGCAACCTTTGCCGGTCCGTTTGTTGGAGCTGCCACTGTAAAAGGTTTGGCGAATGCAACTGCATCTAACATTATTATCAATCCTGCCAATCCATTTGCTACTGATCAAAATTATATAAATGGTGTTATGCTCAGAATAGACCAGGTGCTGATGCCACAATAATAAAATTAAAACTTTGCGAAAAAGGCTGGCTCATAATAGAGCTGGCTTTTTTTTATGAGGAGCGAAATTTAAATGTAATAACTCAATTTGTTGATCTGACTCTGAAAGGATAAATTTGCACATTATTAAAAAAACAAAATTCATTAAAATAAATGAATATTTGACAGATTCATATTAACCAATTAATCATCAAAGCACATGCGACAAATTGCGTTCAGAGAAGCTTTAAGGGAAGCCATGCAGGAAGAAATGAGAAGGGATGAAAGAGTATTTTTAATGGGGGAAGAAGTGGCAGAGTATAACGGAGCCTACAAAGTAAGCCAGGGAATGCTGGATGAATTTGGGGAAAAAAGAGTCATTGATACGCCGATTGCTGAACTCGGTTTTGCTGCCATCGCAGTGGGTGCAGCACAAAATGGTTTACGGCCGATAGTGGAATTTATGACCTGGAACTTTGCAGTTTTGCCGTTAGATCAAATACTAAATACAGCGTCTAAAATGTTGGCCATGAGCGGTGGCCAGGTTGGTTGCCCGATCGTTTTTCGTGGACCAAACGGAAGTGCAGGCCAGTTGGGTGCTCAACATTCCACTGCTTTTGAAGCACTGTATGCAAATATCCCCGGTTTAAAAGTGGTTTCTGTTAGTAATCCCTATGATGCGAAAGGTTTATTAAAAAGTGCCATTCGGGATGATGATCCTGTTATGTTTATGGAGAGTGAAGTGATGTATGGTGAAAAAGGAGATGTACCTGAAGAAGAATATTTGTTACCAATCGGTAAGGCATTTGTTAAGCGTGAAGGTAAAGATGTAACCATTGTGTCTTTCAGCAAAATGATGAAAGTAGCTTTAGGTGCAGCAGAAGAATTGGCAAAGGAGGGGATTGAAGCAGAGGTGATTGATTTGGCAACTATCCGTCCATTGGATTGGTTTACTATTCTGGAGAGCGTTAAGAAAACCAATCGACTGGTGATTGTAGAAGAACAATGGCCATTCGCTTCTGTTTCTTCTGAAATCACTTATCGCATACAAAAAGAAGGTTTTGACTACCTGGATGCCCCTATCCGTAGAATCACTTCTGTAGATGCTCCGATGCATTATGCACCCAATCTGGTAGCGCTCTATTTACCGGATGTTCCAAGAACAGTTAAATTGGTTAAAGAGGTAATGTACCTTAAAAAATAAATAATTCTGATAGTTTACAAAATGCTCAATTTACCATAATCTGATTGGTAAATTGAGCATTTTGATTTCAGCCAACTGTTTGCTATTTCCACAGTAGAATTAGATATAGGCACAATATACGCAGCCAGTGTGTCAAAGCTGGGTAGTTTTAAACACCAAAATATTATTAGTTGGGCTCACCAAATTACATGTTCTAAATAGTTTATTCTACAAACTTTTTAATAGAAAAATAAGATGAGATCTTCCTGGCGAAAAACTGGAGTTTTTAGTGCAGGTTTTTTAATTTGAATTCTTAGCCTTGCTTCACGTAACAAAAACATCAGGTGTCACTTTTTATAAGAGGCCTTACTTTTATCAACTGAATTATTTATTATTTTTCCTGGTAAATTGGGTTGATCGATGTTAATTGGTTTGGTTTAAATTTACAGATTAAAGGAACTATTTTATATTAATAAAGTTGCCATGAAATTCAGACTGCATTATACGTTGATATTTTTACTGATTGCGACGGTTGGTATTGGCCAGGTAGAAAAAATTAAAACAGCAACGGGTACATTCACCTTTCAACAATTTGCCAAAAATATTATACAGCTAAAGTATCTGCCCAATGGATATGTAACCAATGAAAATGTAAGTGATGCAGTTATATTGAAACCGCTTCAAATTAAATCTTCAAAGCAAATAGCGGAAGTGCCGTTTCAGCAATCGGTTATTTTTTCTCACAACAGTGTTGACTATAAGAACGGCAAATTATTGTTTGGTCAAAACAAATCCATTGTGTTGAACGAGGTTTTTCAAACGGATGAATTCAACGGTTTTCGATTTAAAATGCAACCGGGTGAGCAAATTTTCGGCGGGGGAGAAAGGGCCATCCCTTTCAATCGCAGGGGGTATAAATTTCCTTTATATAATAATCCGTGGTATGGGTACAGCGAGGGTGCAGATGCATTGAACTATTCAGTACCATTCTTTACGTCATCCAAAGGATATGGATTATTTTTTGACAATGCTTCCCGTGGTTATGCCGACATTGGAAAAACAAACGGGGAACTATTTGAAGTAGGATTTATGAGCGGAGAGATGAACGTGTATATCATTATGGGCAAGAATTACCAGGAAATACTTTCATCTTATCAGAAACTCACCGGCACACAGCCGCTTCCTCCAAGATGGGCCATGGGTAACTTTATGAGTAGGTTTGGGTATAGCAGCGAGCAACAGGTAAATGAAATTTTGGCTAAAATGGAAACAGAAAATATTCCGGTGGATGCCATTATTTTTGATTTGTACTGGTTTGGCGATAGTATTAAAGGAACCTTGGGAAATCTGGAATGGGTCAATAAAAACAAATGGCCGAACCCACCTAAAATGATCGGCGGCTTCACGAAGAAAAAGATCAATTCCATTTTAATAGCTGAACCATTTATTTTAAAAGGAACCCGAACGTATGCTGCATCTCAACCATTCCTGGCAACAGATAGCAGTGGCAAGCCTTATGAGCTAACTGATTTTTATTTCGGTCGGGGAGGTTTATTGGATATTTTCCGGAAAGATGCAGTTGATTGGATTTGGAAAACCCACTACAAAAAACAAATTTCCAACGGCATTACAGGGTGGTGGACAGATTTGGGAGAACCTGAAAAGCATCCCGTCAATATGATGCATGACCTGTCTAAAATGGGCATCAAAAGGAAAATGAAAGCAGATGAAGTACACAATGTGTATGGTCATTATTGGAATAAAATGCTTTTTTCAAATTATGCAAAAGAATTCCCCAGTGAAAGGCTGTTTCATCTTAACCGGTCTGGTTTTGCCGGAAGCCCGCGATACAGTATTTTCCCCTGGAGCGGCGATGTAAGCCGAAGCTGGAGTGGATTGCGTGCACAGCTACCTGTTATGCTGGGCATGAGTATGAGTGGAGTTCCCTACATCCATGCAGATGCCGGTGGTTTTGCAGGCGGTGAAGGTGACAATGAGTTGTATGTAAGATGGCTACAGTTTGCTGGTTTTACACCCATCTTCAGGCCACATGGTACCGCATTATACAATCTGGATACTGCCGCTTTTAGCTTTCCAAGCGAGCCTGCATTGATTGCTGAGCCATATCGTAGTTATGCCAAAGCAGTTATAAATCTCCGGTATTCTTTATTACCATATAATTATACGTTGGCTTACAGGCAGGCGTCCGACGGTGAACCCCTTGTTGCCCCTTTATATTATTATTATCCAAATGATACTACTGCAAATAGAGTTGAGGACGAGTTTATGTGGGGAAAAAATATTTTAGTTGCACCTGTTTTGGAAAAAGGACTAACCGAACGAAAAGTATTTTTCCCTGAAGGGAAATGGTACGCTTTCAACAATTCGGATAACAGCCAATCAGATAATACCATCTACCAGGCGTCTACCTATTATAAAACTTCGCTGGATGCAATACCTGTTTTTGTAAAATCCGGTAGTTTTATCCCTATGATGAGTCGCCCTGAAGGGCTCAATACTAAAGGATATACTACTGATAGTTTAACGGTTCATTATTTTGCTGCTGATCAATTATCTCAATACACCCTGTTTGACGATGATGGAAAGAACAACCGGTCTTTGAATTTAAACCGGTTTGAGTTGATTCAATTTAAGGCGGTGCCGTCAGCTAAAGAAATGCGTTTTTTAGTTAGTTCAAATGGCGGAAACTTTGCGGGCAAACCTTTTAAAAGAAATATAAAAATCATTGTACATGGTATAAATAGTTTTAAAAGGGAAATTTATATTAATGGAAAACGATCGCAACAATTACAAGTTTTTTTAAATAGTAACGGACTCGCTTCTGGAAATTATTATTTCTCATTTGATTTTTCGGGAAAGCCGGTTAATATTGCATTAAAATAAATGAAGGCACTAATGAATTATTCAAAATTTGAATTTGTAATAGAAAATATTGAACAGCAGGAGAGACTGGTAGCATTATTGGCCGACCGCGGCTTTGAAGGTTTTGAAGAAGATGAGAATTCGCTTAGTGCATTTATTCCTGATGATAAATTTAACCAGACTGAATTTTCAGGCGTGATTGAAATGTTCGACGCTGTTAGTTACGTTCAAACTACGATCGAAAACATCAACTGGAATCAGAAATGGGAAGAAGATTTCAAGCCAGTGCTTGTAGAGAATTTTGTCGGAATCAGAGCATGGTTTCACCAACCTGTTAAAAATGTTGCGCACGAAATTATCATCACGCCAAAGATGAGTTTTGGCACCGGGCACCATGCAACCACTTATTTGATGATCAAACAAATGGAATCTATCATTTTTACCGGAAAATCCGTTTTGGATTTTGGTACAGGAACAGGGGTGTTGGCTATATTGGCTAGTAAGTTAGGTGCAGAAAAAGTTTTTGCGATTGACTATGATGAGTGGAGTATTACGAATGCAATTGAAAACGTTGAACAAAATGCATGTTCAAATATCATTATAGACCAAATGGATATTGTTCCGGTAGATGACAAATTTGATATCATCCTGGCTAATATTAACTTGAATGTTATCCTTGATAACCTATCGTCCATAAAGGAAGCGTCAGTTACCAGTGCTACAATTTTGCTAAGCGGAATATTAAAAGAAAATGAATCGGTGCTGTTTGAAGCCATCCAAAAGGTGGGTTTAGTTTATTTAACAACAATTCAAAGGGGCGACTGGATTGTTATTATTGTAAAACTGCCTTGACCAGCAATATTGAATGTTAAATAAACGTT